>JAQWHO010000278.1 GCA_029249355.1 Thalassotalea sp. | reverse complement strand
CGTGCCGTTATCTAATTTAAAGGTAAAAGGGGTGTGTACGCGATCTACTTCAGTAAATTTAGTGGTTTCGTAAAGGTACTCATAACGGTTCCAACCACGAGATGGTATCCACCATGCGGTTGATTTATCTGCACCTTTAATGGCAAATTCAGTCATTTCATTAGTGATTTCTATATCACCCGCTAGACCTTCTTGTTTTGGTACTTCATACCTAAAGCCAACACCATCGTTGAATACTTTAAAGCGAACACTAAACGTATTTGCACTTTTACGATCGGTAGAAAAAGTAACGAATAACTCATTGTGATTATCGCGAACATTTTTTCGTTCACCCCAAGGTTGCTGCCATGTAGTGTCGCTACTTGCTGTTGTTGATGATTTGATAGAAAAACCATCACCAAGTTCAGCAGCTTTTTTAAAGCGTAAACCCAGTCTAGATGCATCTATTGCCGTTTCGTTATTTAAAGCAACGCTATAATTGGGTAAAGCATCATCATTTACGGTAACGACAATTTTACCGTCAGGTGAGCTTACTTTTATCGACTGAGCAAATAATAACGGTGACATTAAGCACGTTGTTAAAACCAAGAGTATTTTATTCATTTTTATTCTCGAAGGTGTTTTTATATATTTTACAGCATAAAAGTAGCGGCGATGAATTACAGCTACTTGCATACGTATTCAATCCATTCATCGGCAATTACTGAGTAAATAATTGCCCATTTTGGTTTAAGAAGTGGTTCAAAAAGTTAATCAAGTTGCCAAATAGTAGTACTTTGCTCATTAACTGTAATGGATTTTTCTAATGAAAATATTTTACCCGTTAAGACATTTTTTGCCTGTTTATCTGATTGAATGAGTTCTGCAAACTGAGTCGGGTCAATGATGTTTTCTTGCTTATTTTTATTAAGGATAACCATTATTTTTTCATCTTCGTAAGTTCTGAAATACACATAAACGCCATCTTTTGGAGCGAAATGAATTAGTTTTCCGTGATGAATTGCTTTAGCGTTTTTACGCCATTGCAATAACGATTTTATATAATTTTGTGCTTCATTTTGCTTATTCGATAATCCAATACCACTGAAAGCATTACTGTTATCGCCATCCCAACCACCAGGGAAGTCAGTACGGATAATACCGTGATCGGTTGAGTCAGGATTTGCCAATAGCACTTCAGTACCATAGTAAACTTGTGGAATACCACGAGTCGTTAATAAATAGCCCATCGCCATTTTAAATAAAGAAAAGTCTTCATTTAATTGCGTATAAATTCGGCTCATGTCGTGATTATCAGCAAAAGTCACTAAATTGTAGGGATCGGCATATTGAAAATCATTAGCAATTGATTGGTATAGTTGATTGAGACCTGTGTTCCAACTCTCATTATTGGTAAAACTTTGCACAATGGCATCTTGCAGAGGAAAATCCATCAAGCTCGGCAAATGCGATTGATAGTTATCATGTGTTTTTTTGCCACGTTGCCAATAAGATACCAACGCAGGGTTTGTGGTCCACTCTTCGCCAACGATATTTATATTGGGGTACTCTTGCGTTATACGCTTGGTCCAAGTGGATAAAAAATCTTTATCTGAATAGGAATAGGTGTCTACACGTAAGCCGGATAAGTTGGCATATTCAATCCACCACAAAGTATTTTGAATTAAGTAATTACTGACGTAAGTATTTTTTTGATTTAAATCTGGCATGGTCGGGACAAACCAGCCATCAGAAAAAAGATTTTTATCTTTTTGAGTTGCATGTGGATCGTGCAAACTTTCTCGGCGATGTTGTGTACCGGTAAATTCGCTGTTTTGATAATTTAGCCAATTATTCATCGGTAAATCATTCATCCACCAATGATTGGAACCGATGTGATTGAGTACGACATCTTTTATTAAACCAATACTGTGATCGAGGGCTTTATCTGACAACTCTCGATAAAGCTTATTACTGCCGTAACGAGGATCAATTTGATAAAAATCTGTGGCAGAGTAACCATGATATGAATGATTTTCCATATCGTTTTCAACCATCGGCATGGTCCAAATTTGAGTAAAGCCCATCTCTTGTAAATATGCTAACTGATTAATGATGCCTTGAATGTCACCACCGTGGCGACCTCCTTTTTTAGTTCTATCATGCTTTTCTTTGAGGGTCGCGATACTATCATTTGTGATATCGCCATTAGCAAAACGATCGGGTGTAATTAAATAGATAACATCTTTCGCACTGTATGAAATTTTTGCTGCTGAGAGTTTGTTGCGTTGATTAATCGTATATTGATGGGTGAAAACTTTCGTTTTAGCTTTATAAAAATCGATTGCATAATTGCCTGCTTGTAAATTTTCACTGAGTATTAGGTCGATAAACAAGTAATTTTTATTTTCTGAATTTTTCACTTCGACAATACGAATTGATTCATCTGAAATTATTGGTGTTAAGTCACTTATATTCTTGCCATGTACCATTATTTGCAGTTTGTTTGACTGCATATTATTCCACCAAGACATTGGTTCTAAATGCTCAATTTTGTAATCTTGAGCTTGGCTCATTGGGCTTAGCGATAGCGATAGTATTGCTAGCTGGCAAAATCGTTTCACTGTGTTGAAATTCATAAATTTAATCCCTTTTGATTCTTGCTTTATTCTTTTGAGGCAGAGCAGGTACTGTGCATTTTTTTTACTGGCTGCGCTCAGTAAACACACTCGTAGTAAGCGCTGGTATGGTAAAAACACCTTGTTCATTTACGCTTTGTTTTACGCGACTATCTGCACCATTTTTTAAGATAGGATGTAATTGGTAACCTTTAAATTCAGGTCGATTAAAAGTCAGCGCTTCTCCCGAGGTATTGAAAATTATCAGTTGTGAAGGTGTTTGTTCATCGCCTTTTATCGACATAACAAATAAGCCCAATTGTTGGTTTTTACCGGTGTTATGAAATTGAATTTTCTCAATAATTTCTTCTGCAGTCGTTAATCGATAAAGTGACGAAGACATGCGAATTTTTATTAACTCAAGAAAAGCGTCAGCACTAAACGCAATATCTTCTGGGCTAACAATATCTCGCCCTTCATTTTTGGCGATAACTTCATTGATAATTTGCCAATTAGCTTGGTCTTTATCGGCAGCGGGTAAACCAATATCATAGTTATTAGTTTGTTTACTAAAATCTACTCGATTGAACCAGTCGCCATAATCATATGAATCACGTAAAAAACCTTTTGAACGTAATAATTCTGAGCCCATATGAATAAATGGAATCCCTTGAGAAAAAATAGCAAAGGCTAAGCTTTGCACCTGCATTCTCACTCGGTCATGAGGCGATACATGATAAGCGATACGATATTGGTTATTGTCCCACAGTGTTTGGTTATCATGTTTTGAAACGTAATTAATGGTGTCGGCAGGATCTAAAGCATAACCTGAAGGTTGGTCGCCATAACGAATCTCTTTACCTAACTGCTTTGTGCCTGTAAATGTTTCTAATGAAAAGTTAACTAGGTTGCCTGTTAAACCAATACGTAATTGATCCGCCATCGTGTAATAGCTATTAAGGTTTTGTGCGGTATTCGTACTATTCAAATCATTAGGAATCGTCGCTAAACCATTGCCAATGCCTTGATCTTTTCTGAGCTCAGCACCTTGAGCTGTAAATGCACCACCGCGAACATCGTCTCTAAGTCTGTCGGTGAAAGTACCAATTTCTGTACCGCTAAGCTCTAATTGACTGGCTTGAATAAAACGTTGGTTGTTGGCAACTTCACCAAAATTCCAGCCCTCGCCATAAAAATAATTATCAGGGTCGATTGCTTGCACGGCCTCTCGAGCTTTTAACATGCCTGATTTCGGTTGGTGTGCCATTAAATCAAAACGAAAGCCGTCAATTTTATAATCTCGTGTCCATACGATTAATGAATCAATCATTAATTTTTCCATCATCGCTCGTTCAGTAGCTGTGTTGTCACAACAGGTAGATTGAGCAATAGCGCCAGTAATCGGGTCAAGACGATGGTAATAATTCGGCACTATTTTATCTAATATAGCAGTTGGCTCTAAGCCAGCTTGATGAGTATGGTTGTAAACCACGTCCATAATCACTCGGAAGCCGAGGTTATGAAGCTGTTGAACCATGGTTCTAAATTCAACAATTCTTGCGCTACCTTCTGGATTTATCGCATAACTCCCTTCTGGCACTGTGTAATGGAATGGATCATAGCCCCAGTTATAATTATCATAAACTCGTATTGCATTTACCACTTCTTGTCGACTGCCATCATTTTTAGGTAATTGGCTTAAATGCTCACTGATAGAGATTGCGCCATCTAGTTTAGTATCACAAAGCAATGGTGATTGCGTTACGCGACAAACCTTCTCGATCGAATCATTGATATCAATCACTTGTTCGCTATCTTCATTGACGGTGCCGATATCAAAGGTAGGTAATAAATGAATACTGTTGATGCCTGCTTCTTTCAGCGCTTTTAAATGATTGATGCCATCACTGCTCTGCTCAGTGAATGCTAGATATTTTCCGCGATTTTTACTATCGGAAATAGATTTGTCGCTAGCACTGAAATCTCGAATATGAGTCTCGTAAAAAATATTATCTTCAGGGTTTTCCACTTTGTTATCTTGTTGTTCAACCCAACCTTTCGGTAACGTATTTTCTTGGTTTAAATCGATAATATGTGAATACTCACTATTAACAGAAAGGCTTAAAGAATAAGGGTCGGTAACCGTTAGTGTTTCAAATTTTTTGCTGGCTGGGTGATAAACTTCTATTTGATATCGATAATATTTATCACTGAAATTTTTATCAACTTGGGCTTGCCAAATACCTGTTTGTGAATCTTCTGTCATGTTCACAAATTTAGGTACCGCAGGTGTTTTATCTTGATTAAATAATTGTACTTTTACCGATAACGCTGTTGGTGCCCATAGCTTAAACTGAACGGAATCTGCTGTTATTGTTGACCCTAAATCAGTGACCTCATTAGCATCATTTTCACCGGCAGTATAAATTGCGTCAATCACATTAGCTGTTTGTACCGATGAGCTTTTTATCAATGAATTATGTGCATCTGCTTCTAAAACCATTAATGGATTTTTAAGCCATGCTTTAATGTGCTCTTTCTCAAGATTGACAGAAAATGCTTGGAAGTTTTTTAAGTGTGGGAAGTTTAATGAAATTTCATTCGGTAAATCAGTTTTCGTTAATAGTATTGATTGAGGCTTTAGGTATGACTCCGAAGTAGAGGCGTTGATTAGTGAGTAGTGATGTTCGAGCTTATTTTCAGGTAACTTACTTTCAGGTAACCTATTCTTAGGTAGTAAAATCAAATTCGGCGTAAGCCAATGGGCTGCAAAGTCTTGCTCGATATTATTAATTTCAGCCATTGAAAACTGACTTGTTGCGAATGCTTTTGTATTTTGATCTTGTATTGGTTTCTCGCAAGCACTTAATAATAAAGCAGTTGATAGTATGGCTATATTCAAACGATGCATGATTTTTTCCTGAAAAACGTTAATTTTATAAGCGCTAATTAATCTACATGGTAAGTAATCACTTAAAAAGCATGTTGCTTAAAATGCATACGTATTCACAATAATGACTTTGAATAATAATCGTTAAATATAGACACAAGTTAATGTTTATCTTTGATAAAAAGAATAGAGCTTTATGATTTTCATCATAAAGCTCTATTAATAAGTTAGATTAGAATTGTCTAACTGTTAAAGTTCACAGGCTTGAATAATTAAACTACCAACATTAAAACCTTGTGCGGGATTTGCTTCATTAAGCGTTAGCATGAAACTATAAGTGCCAGCCGCAAGATTAGTTTGATTATTATCTGTTCCTGCATTTTGATAGGCAACGGAGTAGCTCAAGCCAACAACTAAATCTTCACTATTTATCTCAGTGCTGCCTTCGGCTTGCGCCCATAATTGTGTATCCCAATTACTATCATCTGATGCTAATTTAAACTGCATAGCACCATCAAAATTAGCAACCGCTTGATATATATTATTGCCTTTATAATGCAAGCGATAGGTATCGTCAGCGCCCCACCCAGAATGGTCACCTTTAACATACAGCTGTCCGCCACCAGCGATATCAAAAGGAATATCGTCAGATGAATCGACTAAAGCATCACAATTAACAGTCGGTGCTTTGCCACTAATGGTTAATACTGGCGTATCTGCCGAGGCGTCTAATATGAATGAATAGCTACCAGCATTATCGGCAGTAAAGCTTAAGCTACCGTTACTGTTATTTACCACAATAGAGTTTGCGGCAATATCGATATCGGCAAAACCTAAATTAATGGCAACGGCATCATCTGAGGTTATGGTAAACGTGTGTTCACCTGCCGTAAGTGTAAAGTCGATACTGTAAACACCGTTTTCAACATAACTAAAGCTATCATCTTCGGTTAAACCGTCAAGACCATCGTTATTCATCGAGCCACGTAAGTAGATAGTATTCGTGCCAAATGGCGCAATATCTGGCGCATCACGGGTGACTCCCGCCGATAAACCAACACCTTGGTTGCTGCCTTGAGGTTTAACAAATACGGCGGTGGTTAATGCTGGAACAGTAAAAGTGCCGCTGTTCGCATCTGCAACAAAGTTTGACGATTGCACGATGAAGTCACTTGATGCTTGTTGAATGGCGTGCAATTCAAAACCGCTTGCTGTTGGTACGGTATATGACTGCTCGGTAGTTGTTCCGTTGATAACCACCACTAAAGCGTCATTATTTACATCTAAATCACTTAACCCCGTGCCATCATCAATGCTCATTACTAATAAACCTTTGGTTTGATTAGTGCCGGTATTGTGGAAACCAACGCGATCGTAAACCGCTTGCCCAGTGGTTAATTTAAATAATGGGCTAGAAGTTCTGATGGCTAAAAGTTCTTGAAATACTTCACTAGCAAAAACAATATCACTTGTTTGGACTGATGTTTCGCTATTACTAATAATCTCACTTATAGCGCTCCAAGCTTCTTGATTATCTTGAGCTAAAGGAAGGCCGACATTCCAGTTATTTTTAGTTTTAGTAAAGTCGACTAGGTTGAACCAGTCGCCAGAATCATAACTATTTCTATCCATTGATTTTGAACGGATTAAATCGCCACCTGCTTGTAAAAATGGAATGCCTTGGCTCATTAATGGCATTGTAGCAGCAATATTTTGAATACGAACTCGATCAGTGACCGATAGTTCAGTCGCTAAACTGTA
>JAQWHO010000277.1 GCA_029249355.1 Thalassotalea sp. | reverse complement strand
GAGCCCCTACTTCACTTTTAATTGCCCCCATTGCTGCTGCGCAAGGTGTATAAAGCAATATAAAGAGTAAATAACTAAACGCCCCTATCTTCCCTGCAAAAGCAGCTTGCATTACTGTTATTGTACTTTCTTCAACACCTTGCTCTTGTGCCGCAATTTCAACAGTAGAAACATCGCCGATATCTGTTCCTAACGGATCATCCGCTTCAATTCCTCGCAAATTTTCTTTAATTGACCCCGTCGCCTCTGACCATAAATCGCTCATTGACGCTAACGCTTCATCTTTTTTAGCAGGTACCGAATATAAACTGTTAAACGTAGCAACTAATGCCTCTTTAGCAAATAACCCAGTAATAATGCCAACACTTGCTTGCCAGTTATCTTCTTTAATACCCATTGGTGCTAGAAGAGGCGTAACCATTTGAGCGCTTTGGCTAAGTAATGAATCTTGCGAATCATGATGACCAAATTTTCCATCCGTTCCTAATGAATTAAAAAAGTTTAAAATGCATACCACCACAACAATTGTTTTACCCGCACCGACAATAAATGAGCGTGTGCGTTGCCAAACACGTTGCACTAAATAAGATAACTTGGGCATTTCATATAACGGTAATTCCATAATATTGACTGAATTGGCGCCCATTAATACGGTGTGCTTTAACAAAAGCCCAGTAAATAAAGCCGCGGCAATACCAATTAAATATAAGAGAAAAACAAGGTTTTGACCTGACTCAGGAAAAAATGCCGCAGCAAACAGTGCATAAACAGGTAACCGCGCGCCACAAGACATAAAAGGTGACATCATGATGGTAGTAATTCGTTCTCGTTCACTGTCAAGAATGCGTGCGGACATTACGGCGGGTACTGTACAACCAAAACCAACAATTAACGGCACAAAGGCTTTTCCTGGCAAACCGATTCGCTGCATAGCTGAATCAACAACAAAGGCTGCACGAGCCAAATAACCACTGCTTTCTAATATCGACAACCCAATAAACAAACAGGCTATTACAGGAATGAAAGTCGCCACAGTTTGTATGCCTAATCCTGCACCTTCAATGAGCGTTAACAACCATTGAGGGGTACCAAGTTCAGTTAAAAACTGTTGTGGATAATTAACAAATATCGCGCCGGCTAAAATGTCAAAAAAGTCGATAAATGCACTACCAACGTTAATGGCAAACATAAATAATAAGTACATCATGCCAAGAAAAACAGGAACGCCAAGCCATGGGTGTAAAATAACGTGGTCTAATTTATCGCTAAAACGCGTAGTTTTAGTCTCGTCGTTTTGTACATATTTGAGTAATTGTTGAATAAATTCATAACGTGCTTGCATAATCGCCCGCGCATTATCATTTTGAGTACTACAACCTGTCGAGTTACAACCACCTTTTTCTAATTGAAATAAGTATTCGTGATTTTCTTTTTGAAACTCGAAAATGCTTTCAGGTAAATCTAGCGCTGCTAATTGTTGAGTTTTAGCGGGTAACGTTTTTAAAGCATCGGCAATTTTCTCAACGGTATTTTTATCTAAACTATTAGCCGTAATAACTGGGCAGCCAAGCTCTTTTGCTAAGTTTTCTGTATCAACGTTTATCGCTTCTTTTCTATCGGTTTTATTTAAAACCACTAAAACCGGTAAACCTAATTCGAGTAATTGTGTCGTTAGATATAATTGACGCTTTAACTGAGTGGCATCAACGATATTAATCAAACAATCTATTTTTTCATCTTTGATAAAATTTTGCGTAATCGATAAGTCTTTACCTTGGCTTGAACGCTCAGATAAAGAGCTAATACCCGGTAAGTCAGATAATAATGTTGTTGCCTCATTTAATAAAAATTTTTGCTGTTTAGTTGATACGGTAACGCCCGACCAATTTCCCGTTTTTTGCTTGGCGCCGCTTAACGTATTAAAAAATGTGCTCTTCCCTGAATTAGCAAATCCCACTAAAGCAATATGTAAATTTTCAGACATTAAACGATTTCTATACCTATTTGTTGAGCAACACTTGGCGAAAGACAAATTTTTGTGCCATGAAGATTAAACGCGATTGGCCCATTAAACGGTGCTTTATGGGCGAGCGACACTTCTGCTTTTAAAGCAAAGCCTTGCTCGATAAGTTTAGCGGTTAAGTCAAAACTCTTGGGAAGTGTAAGAATTACAGCACGTTGAGTACGAGTTAATTGTGAAAGTGTCATAACACCTCAAACAAAATAATAATGATTATCATTTATATTACTTTAAAGTGAAAAGTCGAGCAACGAAATACTCGGCTTATATTGATCTATATCAGCCTTTCTATTTGATTATTGAAGTTTAAATAACAGAACGCAAAAAAATGCTTGTAACCGTTAAACCACAAGCATTAAAACACAACGAGTGGAGTGTTTAAAAGTTATAGGTTACTTCAGCCCAAGCACTCATACCTTCAGCAGGTAAGCGTTTCATCAGTGCAATATCACTGCCTTTAACACGATTATAACCACCTAAATGATTACGGTATTCGTTATCAAATATATTGTCTACGCCAGCACGTAATGTCACTTGGTTATTTAGGTAATACTGAAAATCAACATTAAGTACGCCATAACCTGCGCTCTTTTGCTCATTATTAGTGGCTGATACATCGTCTTGAGCAGCAGCAAAAACCCAAGCCACATTGGATGACCAATTATCACTAAAATAAGTGGCGTTAACATGACCGTTCAATGGCGCTATACGATATAAGTTGTCATCAATATCACGACGCTCACCTTGCACATAACTTAAAATTGCCGATAAACGCACTTGCTCATTTATTTGGTAATAACCGTTTACATCAAAGCCATATAACTTGGCATCGACATTATTAAATTGCAGAGGATTTTCGTCACCCGCCATCATATTAGCCATCATGCTTGCAGACATATCATCCATACCTAGAGGCGTGCCTTGAATATAATCATCAATTTTTTGATAAAAAATATGCGGCGAAACCATGGCAGTTTTTGATTGATAGGTTAAGCCTAAATCGATTTGCTGTGCCGCTTCCGATTCAAGATTGATATTACCTATGTATGTATTTCCGTCCGCTAAACCACCTGTCGCTTCCATTGGCGTCCATAAGTAACGCTCTTGATATGAAGGAGCTCTGTTTTTTAATCCGAGTCCGACATATACCGAAAGCAATTCATTGATTTGGGTTTCAATACTTAAGGCGATATCAAGATTATTATCAGAGACACTTCGATCAGCGTTATTAAAGTTGTCGCGCAAATCAATCGCCAGCTCAGACATAGTAGGCATTGGCATAGTGTTACCCATGTCCATGCCATCATCCATTGCCATTCCGTCATCCATGTTCATGCCATCACCCATGCCCATGTCGCCGCCCATGTTCATATCATCGTTTGGCATTTGCATCATCATCGCCATGGAAGTTGCGACTTCGCCTGCATTGGCTTCAGCACGTTTATAACGTAAACCTAATTGCACTTGTGTACTT
>JAQWHO010000276.1 GCA_029249355.1 Thalassotalea sp. | reverse complement strand
ACTAAGAGTTAAAACAACTCCAGAAAGTAACCAACGATACACACCGCTACGGCCACCAAATTTTTGGAAAATCGAATATTTCTGCGGTCAACATGGCTTTTTCAATATCGTTAAACGGTAAAAGAATAATAAATTCTTCTCCGCCAATACGGATTAAAATATCTTCAGTTCTTAAAGATGACTCTATGACATTTGAAAAGCTAACTAATACTTTATCTCCAGCCGCGTGCCCGTATGTGTCGTTAATATTTTTAAACCAATCGATATCACATAAAATTATTGATAATGGTTCGTCTCTTCGCTTTGCAAGGGAATACATTTTTTGCGTAACATCGTTTAAATAATTTCTATTTTTTGCACCGGTCAGTTTATCGGTGATAATTTCTTTTCTTAATTTACCCACCAATGAATAGATAATACTCAAAGCGAAACCAAAGAATAGAATACAAATAAAACTCAGCAGAGCAATAAAATATAATGAAAGTGGTACTTGCTTTTGATGCGAGAAAAATAACGTATAAACCACTACATATGCGACAAAAATGAGTAAAGTCAGTAATAAAGAACCATATAAAACTCGGTCTCCTACCCGATGCATTTTGAATTGCTGATTACACTTTTTTAAGGTGAGGGCGTACGGAATAAAAATATTCATTAATACTAGAGCTGATCTTAAATAACCGGCATCAAGCTTGGTTTGTGCGAAGTAGATTAGCACAATAAATAATAGGCAATGCAACGTACAATACGAATAATGGCGAAGGGTTATTTCGCAATCGTAACGAGTATATATTGCGAACATCAATAAATAAGAAATCAATAAAATAAATAAATTGGTAATAACGGTTGAAGCTATTGGCAGGAACTCAAATCGCAATAAAATGGCTTCGAAAGCTGCGATGGTAAATAACAGTAATAATCTAAAATAAAAAGTAGAACGTGCTTTATTCTGGTTTTCTGGTGTCGGGAGAAAATAAGTAAAGGCGTACAGTACAACACACACGATCGACAGTGCAGAAAAATATGACATGCTGACTAAATATTCTTGCAATGATTACGTCCAAGCGATGAGTGATTAAGTTATCTTCGGGCTATATTGTTTTAGTATATCCTAAATTGACTGTTTTTGAGAATGGCAGAACGATAAAACCCCTCATAATTTGAAGGGTTTTATGTATTTGGATTGTAACAGTAGTATCAATCTAACCTTTGATACCGCAATGGCGTAGCAAGGCATCAATTTTTGGTTCACGTCCTCTAAAGGCTTTAAATAGTGTGCTTGGCTCTTGCGAACCGCCTTTTTCAAGAATATTAACTAAAAAGTCATTGCCTACTTTTCTATTGAAAACGCCTTCTTCTTCAAATCGACTGAAAGCGTCTGCAGATAAAACTTCTGCCCATTTATAACTGTAATATCCAGCGGCATAGCCACCACCAAAAATATGACCAAAACTATGCTGAAAGCGATTAAAATCAGTTGCGGTGATCACGGCATATTTGTCGCGAACATTGTTTAAGGTTGCTTGAATATAATTTTTATTGTTGCTTTCAGGGTTATAATTCGCGTGCATGGTGAAATCAAATATACTGAATTCTAGCTGGCGTAACATCTGCATTGCTGATTGATAATTTTTAGCGGCAAGCATTTTTTCAAGCATTGTTTGAGGTAAAGGTTCATTCGTTTCAAAATGACCAGAAATAAAAGCTAATGCTTCAGGTTGCCAGCACCAGTTTTCTAAAAATTGACTTGGTAATTCAACGGCATCCCATGGCACACCATCAATACCTGAAACTCCGCTAGCATTAATTTGCGTTAGCATATGATGAATACCATGGCCAAACTCATGAAATAAAGTGACAACTTCGTCATGGGTAAATAATGCCGGCTTATTGCCAACAGGTTTATTGAAATTACAAGTGAGGTAAGCGACAGGATATTGAATATCACCATTTGCTAGTGCTCTTCGACCAACACAATCGTCCATCCATGCGCCGCCACGTTTTTTAGCGCGTGCATATAAGTCTAAATAAAAACTGCCTCGAAGTTGTTGCTTCTCATCAAAAACATCAAAAAACTTCACATCTTGGTGCCAAGTATCTATATCCGTTTTTTCTTTAATGGTTAAGCCAAATAAACGATGAACTACTTCAAATAGCCCTGAAACTACTTTGTTTTCTGGAAAGTAAGGACGCAATTCTTCGTCTGAAATTGCGTAGCGGTTTTGTTTTAGCTTTTCGCTGTAATAAGGAAGGTCCCACGCTTGAAGATCTGATTTTCCGAACTCAGATTTTGCGAAAGCTTTAACTTCATCTAAATCTTGCTGACCTTGATGCTTAGATTTAACCGCTAAATTTTCTAAAAACTCTAATACTTCATTGGTTGAAGAAGCCATTTTTGTGGCAATAGATTTTTCAGCAAAGTTATCAAAGCCAAGCAGTTTTGATAATTCATGACGAAGAGCGAGTAGCTCATTCATAATGGCACTATTATCAAATTCGCCAGCATTAGGCCCTTGATCTGAAGCCCGAGTTACATAGCCTCGGTATAGTTTTTTTCGTAATGACCCATTATCGCAATACATCATCACCGGTAAATAACTTGGAATATCTAAGGTAAATAACCAACCTTGTTTTTCATGCTCAGTTGCTAATGCGGCAGCGGCTTCTTTCGCGCTTTCAGGTAAACCAGCAAGTTCGGCTTCATCGGTTATATTCACATTGTAAGCATGCGTGGCATCGAGAAGGTTATTGCCAAAAGTAGAGCTTAATTCTGATAAACGGGTAACAATTTCGCCATAACGTTTTTTATCTTCATTATTAAGCGCAATGCCTGATAACTTAAAGTCGCGTAAGGCATTGTCAATCACTTTTTTCTGTGCAATATCAAGCGTTACATACTCTTGGCTATTGGCGAGTTTTTGATAGGCTTCAAATAAGCCTTGGTGTTGACCAACAAAGGTTCCGTATTCAGATAGTAACGGTAAACATGATTCATAAGCGTCGCGTAACTCGTCACTATTAACCACTGAATTCATGTGAGAAACGGGTGACCATAATTTACCTAATATGTCGTCAACTTCATCAGTTGGCGTTACTAAATTATTCCAGGTGAAGGTTTCTTGGCTTAATACCTGCTCAATGGTTTTTTTACAATCAGCTATCGCTTTTTCAACAGCAGGCTTTACGTGTTCAGGTTTAATTAATGAAAATTGCGGTAATTGCGCTTGGGCTAAAAGTGGATTGCTCATGTTCATCTTAATGTTTGATTAACTTGTTATAGATGTAAGTACATTTTTACGTATATTCAAGTGGAGGATAAAAGTAATCTAAAATTGATCTCCGTCTTTTTGTTAATGAAATGTAAATCTTTGGTTTTAATAGCTATTTTTTAGGTTTTTTTGTGGTTACCCGTATTATAGGTATACTTAAAGAGTTAATTTCATGCTTTCTCGCTAGTTTTGGTGCTGTAAAAAAGGTCGTTTAATAACTTATGCTCTTGGTATTTAAAGTTTTTTTCATTACTTTTTGTGTTTTTTTTAACACACTTAGTGATGCCAAAAATAATAACGGTAATTTAAATTTACAACGATTAACGGTGAATGATGGATTATCGCAAGGAACCATCAATGATGTGTTTCAAGATAGAGAAGGTTTTTTATGGTTTGGGACTGAAGATGGTGTCAATGTTTATGATGGATATCGCTTTCGAGTTTTACCTGGGATAAACGACAAGTTAATTAGTAATAGTGTTTATAAAATCCTTCAAGATAAAGACTCTATTATTTGGTTAATTGCTTCCGACGGGCTCTTTTCTTACAACAAAATAACCGATGAATATCAGCATATACTTTCTCATGTGCCGGAAGATAAAGATTTCTATTTTATGGACTTTATTGAAGGGGATGAAAAATTTCTATGGGTCGTATCCAACAAAACACTTATAAAGATCGACCGAAATAATGGTCAGTATGAAACGTTTATAAATTTCTCAACTGAACTTACAAAAAGTGAGAATATATATGAATTGCAAATGGTTGAACAGTACCTATATATAGCAACTCAAATTGGCATCTATGTTGTTAATAGTCAGACGGGGCAGTGGAAAAAGCTCCCAAGTATTAATAAAGGGAAATTGATAAAAAACCCTAAGCTGGAAAAAATATATAACTTACACATCTCAAAGAATAGTGAGCTATTAGTTGGCTCATTTGAAGGGTTATATAAAATTAATATTACTAATATTGAAAGCTTCCTTAATAATGATAGCGAATTACCTGAATACGAACTTATAGATAAAGAAGTGTCAAGTTGGAGTTTTTTTCCGACAGAAGACAACTTGTTTATTGGTGACCACCTAGGTTTATCCAAGTACAATTTCGTGAACGGAAAAACTGAACATATCATTGCTTTTAATGAAGTTTTTGATGATATAAACAATAATGTAATCACTTCAATTCATGTTGATAAAGAAGGTGTTTTTTGGTTAGGTTCTAGTACTTCAGGCATTTTTAAATGGGATCCTAAATTAAACCTGATTAAAAATTTACGCTATCAAAAATCAGACATAAATCGTCTTTCTGATAATGTGATTTGGAACATTGAAACCGATAATAATAATTCAGACTTTATTTGGATAGCGACAGAAAATGGTTTGAATCTCGTTAATGTAAATACATATACGGTTGAGCGATTTATTGTCAATTCACAAAATAAAAATTCTAATACTGAAAGTTATATTACTAAGATACAACAAGATCAAGAAAATCGCTTATGGCTCATAACTCCTAAGGGGGTTAAATTATTTGATATAAACCTTAAAGAGCTTATAGATATTCCATTAGATGATGAGCTAAATAAATACTTAGCGTCTGAACACTTTGCTATTTATCTTGATGATGAAAATTATTTATGGAGTTTAACCAAGAATAATTTTCGCCGTATTCATATAAAAACAGGGGTTGTAGACGAGTTAAAAGAACTTGAACCCTTAGCTTCTGATACTGAAATCTTTAATATTTTAGGTTTTTTACCCAATAGCCAAAAGATGTTGCTTTCAACTAATAAAGCTTTACTTTCTTTCGATATCAAGTCTCGAGAAGCAAAGGTGCTTTATGAGCATAAACATATCGTTGAAAGTGATTGGGGGTATATAGATAGCTGGTTGATCGATAAAAGAAATATATTATGGTTAGCATTTTCTGCAGAAGGTCTTGTGGGGCTAGATGCTAGTTCTTATGAAAGAAAGTACTTTTTTCATAAAAAGAATGCACCAATTGATCATAATATTTATGGGTTACTTGAAGATAGTGATGGGGATATATGGTTTTCTAGTCATAACGGTATTTACAATTTGAATGGTGAAACCCACCATATTCGAAACTTTAATGTGAATGACGGATTTAGTGCTAGAGAGTTTAATGCTAATGCTTTTAAAAAAATCAATGAAAGGTTATTCGCCTATGGCTCAATAAATGGCGTCAGTCTATTTGACCCAATCGTTTTAAAAAATAAGCATACGGATAATGAATTAATTGTGCATGCTATAAATGTAGACGTGCTCTCTAGAGAGATTAAACTCCCTTTTATTTTAAATGCTCAAGAAACCATAGAACTTAACTATGATGATGTTGGTATTCGCTTTGATTTTTCTGCATTATCCTTTCAACATGACAGCCTAGAGTTTAGTTATCGTTTGAAAGGTGCTCGAAATGTGAAATTTCCAGAAACCACCGATAATTCAATCACTTTTCCAAGTTTACCTTACGGTACTAACAGTTTGTCAGTTAGAGTCAGGTCGCCCAATACCGGTGAGTTTTCTAAAGAAACCGTTCTTAAAATAAATGTGAGTTATCCTCCCTGGGCTTCTCCACTTGCCTATTTTTTCTATGTATTTATATCGGCAGCTGTGTTGATAAATTGGCTCAACCGAAGAAGAAAACGCACTCAACTGCTCGTTGATGCTCATGAGCAAGTAAAATTTAGAGAGAAAAGGTTATCGCTAGCATTACATGGTAGTAATAGTGCGGCTTGGGATTGGCAAGCAAAAAATAATTTAATGTTTTCTTGCCGAGCTGAAAAAGATTTAGGTTTTCAAAATTTAACAGACAGTTATTCGTTTGAACAGCATGTTGAATTAATTCATGAAAATGATCGTGAAGCGTTTGTCCATCAATGGCAGACCTTTATTGAAAATGCTGATTTAAATGACAGCTTCTCTTGTTCATATCGTTTAAGAAATACTGAAGGGGAATGGCTTTGGTATAAAGATTTAGGCAAAATTGTTGACTTAAATAAACAAGGTAAACCGATTAGTGTTATCGGCTCATATACCAATATTACGCAATCTCGCGTTGACTCGGAAAGAGCTCAATATTACGGTGATGCTTTTAAGCAAACACAAGATTGGGTTTTAATTATAAGTGATAATTTTACTCGTATTATGGTGAATGACTCATTACGTGAAGCGTTTGGTTGGCAAGATGCTGAGTTTAGCTTTGATTCTGAAATATTCGGCTTTAACAATCAAAAAAGAATTTTTTATAAGAACCTTTTAATCTCACTAAATGAAAATGACCATTGGAGAGGTGAGGAGTTAATAGAAGCCAATAATGGTGAAGAATTTCATGTGCTGATCAATATAAATGTCAGTAAAAATGAAACAACGAATACTTTGCATTATGTGTGTATTTTTACGGACATAACCGCTCAAAAAAGTGCTGAAAAAGAGTTAAGGTATTTAGCTAATTATGATCATTTAACTGGCTTACCTAATCGCTCTTTATTGCTTGAGAGGATTAAACACGGAATAGATTATTCTAAGCGTGTGTCTCAATCAATAGCGATATTTTTCATCGATTTAGACCGATTCAAGCAAGTCAATGATAGCCTGGGCCATGACTCAGGGGATATTCTCTTAAAAGAAGTGACACAACGACTAAAAAGCGCATTAAGAGTTGATGATACCGTTGCAAGGTTAGGCGGAGACGAGTTTGTTATCTTGCTTGAGACATATAAGAGTAACGCACACCTTGGAAAAGTTGCTCAAAAAATCATTCAAATAGTAGGTGAGCCAATTGAGTTGAACGAAAATATCGTCAGCGTTGGCGCTAGTATTGGTATTGCGCTTTATCCTGATGATGCACAAAATTCTGATGAGTTACTGAAAAATGCAGACGTCGCTATGTATCATTCCAAACAACTTGGCCGGAATACTTTCCAATTTTTTACGCCTCGAATGAATGTCGAAGCCAACCAAAGATTACTTGCAGAATCAAAAATTAAATTAGCTTTTGAACATGATCAATTTGTTAATTATTACCAACCAATCGTAGATTCAATTTCAGGAAAAGCAAAAGGTGTTGAATTACTTCTTCGTTGGCAGTTGGATGGTAAACTAGTGATGCCAGGTGAGTTTATTTCAATTGCTGAAGAAATTGGCTTAATTGTTCCAATGACAGAAAAAGCAATACAACGAGGCTTTGAAGACTTAAAACGTTGGAGAGAATATCGTGAGGATATGTTCCTTTCCGTTAACTTTTCAGCAATTCATTTCTCACAAGATAGTTTAGAGATTTTCTTAAAGGACACTTTAGCAAAATTTGATTTACCCGCTAGTGCAATAAAACTAGAGGTAACAGAAAGTACATTGATTAAAGAGCCAGAGCGTGTAATAGAAAGAATGAGATCTCTAGCAAAACTAGGCGTTACATTAGCACTAGATGATTTTGGCACAGGGTATTCATCATTAAATTACTTGAAGCAATTACCATTGGACATTTTGAAAATAGATAGAAGTTTTATTAGTGGTATTGGTATTCATTCAGCAGATGAAGCTATTGTTGATGCTACGCTTGTTTTGGCTAAAAACTTATCTATGAATTGTATTGCTGAAGGCGTTGAAACCAAAGTGCAACTCGCATATCTCGCAAAAAGGCAATGTTACGCAATTCAAGGTTATCTATATAGTAAGGCAATCCCCGCGGATCAAATAACTCAATTACTGATAGAAAATAAACAGGAATTGAAGCTTTAAGTTAATACTATGAACTTGAATCGAGCTTTATCGAGTCTTATATATTAATTGAAACTCTTTTTAGGAATAAACACATGACTCAACATTTTGATTTTCTCGCGATTGGCGCGGGTAGTGGCGGAATTGCCTCAGCAAATCGAGCAGCACAACATGGCAAGCGAGCAGCGGTAATTGAAGCAAAACATATCGGTGGTACTTGTGTAAATGTCGGTTGTGTTCCTAAAAAGGCGATGTGGTACGCCGGACAAATTGCCGATGCTTTACATTACGCGGCTGATTATGGCTTTAAAGCGCCATTGCAAAGTTTTGATTGGGCAATGCTAGTGAAAAATAGAGAAGCTTATATTGAACGAATTCATGCGGCTTATGCGCGTGGCTTTGCCAGTAATGATGTCACTGTGATTAATGGCTTCGCAAAATTTATTAATAAAAATACCGTTGAGGTCAATGGTGAGCAAATTACGGCTGACCATATTGTTATTGCTACGGGTGGTCGTCCTAGTATTCCTACTATCGAAGGTGCTGAACATGGTATTGATTCAGATGGTTTTTTTGCCTTAACCGAACAACCTCAAAGCGTTGCAGTAGTAGGCGCAGGTTACATTGCCGTGGAACTTGCCGGCGTTTTACATGCCTTGGGTAGCGAAGCACATCTATTAGTGCGTAAAGAAAAACCGTTACGTGGTTTTGACGACATGTTAAGCGATACCTTAGTTG
>JAQWHO010000275.1 GCA_029249355.1 Thalassotalea sp. | reverse complement strand
AGTCATGTTGAGCGTTTTTTTCAATATTCAAACTAGCTTTTAATGCTTGCTTTGGCGGTAAAGCATGCTTTAGCCATAACATAACGGCAGCAGATAACTCCTCAGTATTTTGCTCCAACTCATCCCGTTGGTATCTTTTAGCTAATATTGGCTCAATAAGGTTAATAAACGCTTCTTGCTGCTTTACAGGTAAGCATGATGTGAGAAAGTTTTGTAATTGCTCACCGCTTAAGCTCGCCACTTGTTGACGGGGAAAATAATGTAAAGCCGCCCATTTTAATAATGAGATAAGCTGTTCATTGTCTAATTTATTTTCTTTAAGCGTGTTAATTGCCTGTTTTTTAGCTTGGCAATTTTTGCGGTATTTTAAATATTTTTTTAATGCAAGAACACACAGTAATAATACGATAAACAGTAATATCCACCAGCCATAAGCTAAGGGATAATTATTAACTTGTTCAGGTAAATGAATGGTTTTTAGTTGTGCTAACGGATCCATGAAGCCACTCCGTTTTTTAATTGTTCTTCTAATGATTGACCGGCGCAAAAATGTAATAATCTCGCGCCAGCTTTCGCAAGTAAATGTTCTTTCTCATCAATAATCGCCTGAGCTTGCTGATGATATTGTTGTGCTGTTTTTTCATCACCCAAAGTTAATTGTTGTTTTTGCTGGCCATCAGTAATACTGACATTTAGCTTTTTATCGCTCGCTGGCAAATCATGTTCTAAAGGATCTGAAACCAAACAAACGACTAACTCACAATGTTGGCTAATGTTACTCAGATGCCTAATGGCTTCTTGATTGATGTGGTGTCCGTCAGTAATTAAATACACAAGACTACCAGGGCGAGATACTTGCCTTATACGCAAACAGTTTTCCTCAAAAGCGAGCTGATTGTTTTTTTCAGCTTCAATCGCTAGTTCACTATTTTGAGCGCTGTTTTGAGTTTTATTCTGAATCTGGCTCTGCTTTAAAGTGTTTTCGTGGCAAGTCATTAATGTATGAATATAATGTAAAACCCCTTGTTGGCGACTACGAGGCTTTAATTCACTGTGTTGAAATTCATTAAATACAATACCACCAACACGATCACCTCTAATTTTTGCATGCCAAGCAACTAGTGCTGCCAAATGAGCCGCTTGTACCGATTTAAATAATAATTGGCTGCCAAAAAGCATATTACTGCTTAAATCTGTGGCAATAATGACCGGTCTTTCCACTTCCTCTCTAAAGAGTTTTGTGTGAGTAGTACCTGTTCTAGCCGTTACTCGCCAATCTATAGCGCGAATGTCATCGCCATTTTGATAATGCCTGACTTCATCAAACTCCATGCCTCGACCTTTTGAGCGTGCTAAGTAATTCCCACTCATTTGGCTTTGAATGTTTTTTACCGCAGTCAAATTAATCAACGAAGCTTTGTTTTGATATTGGATCAGCTCATCAATGGTCAAATCAATACCTGAAGACATCACTTTAGCAAGCTTGTCAGCGGTATTGATTGATGATGTTTTTTTAGCTTGTTTTAACCACATATCTTAAATAACCCTTTTATTTAAGATATCGCAACTAAACTGAGTAAGTGATCGAGTAATTGATTACTACTGATCCCTTCTGCTTCGGCTTGATAGGTCAATAATATACGATGACGTAATACATTATGAAATACCGCTTGTACATCATCTGGACCGACAAAATCTCGACCTTGTAGCCAAGCTCTTGAACGAGCACATCTATCCAAAGCAATTGTTGCTCGAGGACTTGCGCCATAAGCTAACCATTTTTTTAAGTTATCATCATATTTTTCTGGTTGGCGAGTTGCCATGATCAAATCAACAATATATTTCTCTATCGCTGGAGCCATGTGAATTTTCATCACTTCTTCACGCGCGGTGAAAATGTCAGCTTGCGATATTTCAGACACTTTTTTCTTTTCGTGTTTAATCGCTTCACCACGATTGAGCTTAAGTATTTTTAGCTCACTTTCCGCATCAGGGTAATCAATTTCGACATGCATTAAAAATCTGTCTAATTGCGCTTCTGGTAATGGATAGGTACCTTCTTGTTCAATGGGATTTTGTGTTGCCATTACTAAAAATAAATCAGGAAGCGGGTAAGTATTTCTACCTACAGTTATTTGACCTTCAGCCATTGCTTCTAATAATGCTGATTGCACTTTAGCGGGGGCACGGTTAATTTCATCGGCTAAAACTAAGTTACGAAACAACGGGCCAGGTTGAAACACAAAAGTGCCATCTTCTGGACGATAAATGTCGGTACCGGTTAAATCTGCGGGTAATAAATCTGGGGTAAACTGAACACGATGAAAGTCTGCTTCTAAGCCTTGCGCTAAAGAATTAACGGCTCTAGTTTTTGCAAGACCCGGAGGACCTTCTACAATTAAATGGCCATTTGCTAACAAAGCAATAAGTAAATTCTCTACTAGCGCATGTTGTCCTATAATTTGTTCTGATAAATGTTCTTTAAGTGAAGAAAAATGTTCAATAGCCATAATGGTTTATTCTTATTTGTTATAAAGTGTTGCGTGAAAATTTCGACATTAGGATTTATATATGGTTCCTCATTTGAAATACAAGTGCCAATATAAAATTGTAAATAAATTTTTAACGAATAAAGACCGTGTTAAAGCTCATCATAATGATAAAAAAGCCACTCTTCATCGGCTTTGAGTTGAATTATCCATTTAACACGTTAGAATGGGATAAAAGTTAAGAGGTCTGACCTCTTGTTTTGCTCAATGATTTTAAGGATCAACAATGACAATTAAATTACAAACAGCAAAAGGTGAGCGTATCGCCATAGTGGCGGGTTTACGTACCCCTTTTGCTAAACAAGCAACGGCTTTTCATGGCGTTCCAGCGGTTGATTTAGGCAAATTGGTGGTAAATGAACTGATTAAAAGAAATGATGTTGATCCGGCTATTATTGAACAATTAGTGTTTGGTCAGGTGGTTCAAATGCCAGAAGCGCCAAATATTGCCCGTGAAATTGTTTTGGGTACAGGCATGAATGTTCATACTGATGCCTATAGTGTATCAAGAGCTTGTGCGACAAGTTTTCAATCTACTGTGAATGTTGCTGAGTCTATTATGGCTGGGTTAGTCGATGTTGGTGTTGCCGGCGGTGCTGATTCCTCTTCTGTTGCGCCAATTGGTTTATCAAAAAAATTCGCACGATCATTACTTGATTTAAGTAAAACGAAAACCCTTGGACAAAAACTAGCGATATTAAAAACGCTACGATTTAAAGATATTTTACCGGTTCCTCCTGCAGTAGCTGAATATTCTACGGGTATTTCTATGGGACAAACGGCTGAACAAATGGCGAAAACGCATAATATTTCTCGTCAAGCGCAAGACGAATTAGCGCATCGTTCTCATACTTTAGCCACTAAAAGTTGGCAAGAAGGAAAACTTGATGGCGAAGTTATGGCGGCACATGTTGAACCATATAAAGCCTTTATTGATAAAGATAACTGTTTTAGAGATAACTCTGAATTAGCGAGTTACGCTAAATTACGCCCGTGCTTTGATAGAAAACATGGCACAGTAACAGCGGCTAATAGTACCGCATTGACTGATGGCGCTTCTGCTGTATTAATGATGCGAGAAGGGCGAGCAAAAGAATTAGGTTATGAACCACTGGGTTATATTCGTAGTTATGGTTTTGCTGCAATTGATGTTTGGCATGACATGTTGATGGGACCTAGCTTTGCAACACCTATCGCACTTAAACGTGCGGGTATGGAATTAAAAGATTTAGATTTAATTGAAATGCATGAAGCATTTGCTGCACAAGCATTAGCAAATATGAAAATGTTTGCCAGTGACAAATTTGCTCAAGAAAACCTTGGTCGTGATAAAGCTATTGGTGAAATTGATATGGATAAATTTAACGTGATGGGTGGCTCGCTTGCTTATGGACACACATTTGCAGCTACTGGTACTCGATTAATCGTGCAAACATTAAATGAATTAAAACGTCGTGGTGGCGGTACTGGATTAACTACTGCATGTGCTGCAGGTGGTTTAGGCGCTGCAATGATCGTTGAAACAGATTAGTGAATGGAGACAGACTAATGACTAACAAAAAAACAAATACGTTCACACTGATTCGTCAAGAAAATAACATTGCTCATTTAGTGATGGATGTTGCCAATGAATCGATGAATACCTTAAAAGCTGAATTCGCTGATGAAATTGCTGAGGTATTACAAGAAATTAAAGCCGATAGCAGCCTTAAAGGTTTAGTTTTACTCAGTGGTAAAAAAGATTCTTTTGTAGCTGGCGCGGATATCAACATGATCGCAGATTGCCAAACCGCAGAAGAGGCTACGGCTTTATCTCGCAAAGGGCAGATGATCTTTGATCAAATTGAATCATTAGCTATTCCAGTAATAGCCGCGATTGATGGTCCATGTTTAGGCGGCGGTTTAGAGCTTGCTATGGCCTGTCATGAACGAGTGTGTAGCGACAGTGGCAAAACAGCATTAGGTTTACCAGAAGTACAGTTAGGCTTACTACCGGGCAGTGGTGGAACTCAACGTTTACCAAAATTGGTAGGAATTCAAAAAGCCTTAGATATGATGTTAACAGGCAAACAGCTTCGTGCTAAACAAGCTTTAAAAGCGGGTTTAGTCATTGATGTGGTACCAAATACCGTACTGGTTGAAGTTGCTGAAAAAATTATTTTATCTGGCAAAGTTAAAGCTGGCGGTAAATCGACTAAAAACATTAAGTTAAACTTGGTTGGGAAAATACTTGAGCGTACATCTTTTGGTCGAAAAGTATTATTCAATCAAGCAGCTAAAACGGTGCTTTCGAAAACCAAAGGTAATTACCCTGCGCCATTAAAAATTATTGATTGTATTAAGACTGGTGTTGAGCAATCTCAAGCGAAAGGTTTTCAACTTGAAGCGGATAACTTTGGTCAATTAGCAATGACTGATGTTTCAGCGCAATTAAGACAGATATTTTTTGCTACTACTGATATGAAAAAAGAGCAGGGCATTGAAGGTGTTGAATCTGCAAGTGTTAAAAGTGTTGGTGTTTTAGGTGGTGGTTTGATGGGCGGTGGTATTGCTTTTGTAACCGCCACTAAAGCTAAACTTCCTGTTCGAATTAAAGATATCAATCAAAAAGGTATTCATGCCGCGCTTAAATACAGTTTTGATCTGTTGAATAAAAAAGTTAAGCGTCGCTTTATGAAAAAAAGCGAAATGCAAAAACAAATGGCGATGATCACAGGCACAACAGATTATTCTGGTTTTAAAGATGTTGATGTTGTCATTGAAGCAGTTTTTGAAGACTTAACCTTAAAGCAGAATATGGTTGCCGATATTGAAAGTAGCTGTAAAGAGTCCACTATTTTTGCCAGTAATACTTCAAGTTTACCCATTGGACAAATTGCACAATTAGCACAACGTCCAGAAAACGTTATTGGTCTGCATTATTTTTCACCGGTTGATAAAATGCCTCTTGCAGAAATTATTGCGCATGAAAAAACGTCTGACCAAACCATTTCAACAACGGTTGCTTTAGCGAAGAAGCAAGGTAAAACACCAATTGTTGTTAAAGATAAAGCGGGGTTTTATGTCAATCGTATACTTGCTCCTTATATGAATGAAGCCGCTCAACTATTACTTGCAGGTGAGCCGGTTGAAAAGCTGGATAAGGCCTTAGTTAAATTTGGTTTCCCTGTTGGTCCGATGCAATTGCTCGATGAGGTAGGTATTGATATTGGCGCTAAAATAGGACCAATATTACAAGCTGAATTAGGAGATCGTTTTTCTCCGCCAGAAGCGTTTAATAAATTAATTGCTGATGGTCGGTTAGGTAGAAAAGTGAAAAAAGGTTTTTATCAGTATGATACGAAAAAGAAAGTTGTTGATGAAACTGTTTATCCATTACTTGATATTACTAAAAATGAAAAGCTCGCATCAGAAGAAATTAGCTTACGCTGCGTATATATGATGCTTAATGAAGCCGTAAGATGTTTAGATGAAAGTATTATTCGCAATGCAAGAGATGGTGATATAGGGGCTATTTTTGGTATCGGTTTCCCACCATTTTTAGGTGGACCTTTTAATTATATTGATAAAGTAGGTGCTGCAGAAGTGGTTAAACAAATGAATCGCTTTAAGCATGAATGTGGCGAACGGTTTGAACCTTGTTCATTATTAGTAGAAATGGCTGAAAATAACAGCAAGTTCTATGGGTAAGTGGATGTTCTGATACTTTGCTATGACTAAATACGGAAGTTTTTTTCCAGCATAACCGGCAAAATATGTAAAAAGAGGGGCAAATATTTGCCTCTTTTTTTATATGTATTGTTTGGGAGGTGCTCATTAAAAATTAAATTATTTGAATAAAAGCTCTAATTGTTTTATATTGCTGGCCAATAAAGTTCCTTGTTAAATAATCATTAACGCTTAGGTAAAGTATGTTGTTGTTACTTGTTGTTATCGTTGCACTAATGTTTTCTGTTTTTTTCTACTGCCAGGCATTGTCAAATGGCTTAGGTCGTAAGCGCTGGGCGTTCGCTGGTTTATTTTTTGGTCCACTTGTTTGGCCAATGTTCAACATGAAAAAGCGCATGAAAGTAAATCGTTTATTTGGTTTTAATTATTTAATATTAAAAGCCTAATATTGAAGTACAAGTGACGTTTAGTTTGAAGGTATGGTGATTTGATGCCTTGAAGGGCAGTTAATCGTTCTTCCTTTGAATGGCTAAAAATATAGCCGCTAACGTCCGTGTAGCGATTATCTAAGTTAAATCTATTTTAGTATTCTTATTGTTTAAGACCACAAAGATTTAGCAGGCATTTCTTTAATAACAATTGTCGCAGCAATGGCGTTTTCTTTAGGCGTTTCAACAAATAATGCTTTGATTAATTTGATCATGATTAACTCCTAAATATTAAATGCGAACACTACCGCGAGAGCGACCAACTTCTTTAGTTTTTGTGTCTATGTTGTTAATGCGAACACTACCGCGAGAGCGACCAACTTCTTTAGTTTTTGTATCTACGTTGTTAATGCGAACACTACCGCG
>JAQWHO010000274.1 GCA_029249355.1 Thalassotalea sp. | reverse complement strand
TGGCGAAGCTGTTGCTGGGTTGGTGGGGACAGAGCAAAGAGTTGACTATACTGTAATTGGAGATGCCGTAAACCTAGCGAGCAGAATTGAAGGATTAACAAAAAATAACTGTCGAATTCTAGTCTCAGAATCTACTAAGAAGCTTGCCGAGAATCATTTTTGTTTTAATTATCAAGGTGAGTTTAATGTTAAGGGGCGAAAAGCTTTAGTAAAGCTTTATCAACCGACAAGGAAATAATATGAAAACTTTTTTATGCATACTTTTTAGTGTTATTTTTATGGGGGCGATAAGCGTTTCGGCCAATGAGAAAAATTTGCAACAAGCTAAAGTAGTTTCAAACAGTGCTTTGTATAAATTACCTCAATATAAAAGTCCCGTTATTACTGAATTAACGAGTGATAAAACTATACATATTTTTCAACGAAAACGAGCATGGTATCAGGTCAAAACTGACAATGACTTAAATGGCTGGATTAAAATGCTTAATGTTAGGTTTATTGGCGTATTAAAAAGAGAAGGTGAATTAGGTGTAAAAGACATGTTTGACAGTGTAATAACACGTCAAACCAAACCGACAACCTCTACTGGAATAAGAGGCTTTGATGAAGAAGATTTACAAAAAGCTAAAGCTGATTTACAACAATTAGCATTGCTTAACAGTTATCAAATTTCTGCTGATAAAGCTCAGAGTTTTGCAGTAAAAGGTAAGCTAAAACGTAATGATGCGGTGAATGCTAAATTAAATAATATGAGTGAAAAAAGTGATAACTAAGGAGGTTGTTATGAAATTATCAATAATCAAACATTTGAATACTGGAAAAGCGAAAGTAAACAATATTATTATCTTATTAACGACTTTATGCCTGTTATCTTGTCAAAGTACGGGGCTAAAAATTGGTGATTTTGATGTCGGTAAAATAGTGAACCAAAGTGTAAAACTGTGGGATGCTAATAATATTAATGAAGAGCAAGAAATTCAATTAGGTCAGAACATATCTGCGGTACTGTTAGGTGCCAGACCATTACATAAAAACGTAAAAATTAATCAGTATGTCAATAAAGTAGGTGGCTGGTTAGCTATAAATTCTTCTAGAGCGGATTTACCATGGAAATTTGGCATTATTGATAGCGACTCTATTAATGCTTTTGCAGCACCTGGCGGCTTTGTTTTTATTACTTCTGCAATGTTAATGCAATTAAATAGTGAGGCGGAGTTAGCTGCTGTACTTGCGCATGAAATTAGTCATGTCATTTTATTACATCATCTTGAAGCTATTAAAGGTGGCGCTTTACGCAGTGCGATGACAGAAACGTTATTTGTCTCGGCAGATGCGTACCAAGCCAATACTCATGCTAAACAGAAAAATCGGGAATATGCAGCTTGGGCTAAAACGATCACCAATGCTGCTCAAGACCTATACAGTAAAGGACTTGATAGAGACGATGAAATAATAGCGGATCAATTAGGGTTATTGTTAATGACCAAAGCAGGGTACGACCCTTTTGCTTATATCAGCAGTTTACAGGCGATAGAAGCAATTTCGCCAAATGATTCAAGCTTGGCATTATTGTATAAAACGCACCCAACACCAACAGATAGAATAATACAATTACAATCGACGTTGAATGAAATTGAAAGTATTGAGGGTAAAGTGTTAATCGCTCGCTTTCAAAATGCATTAACAGGGGAGGAGAAATAAACAGTTAGATATAGGAGCTCAAATCTAAACAGACAGACCCCCTAATAACCGTGTAACTTTCAGATCTGGTCTGAGCTACTACCATTTAATGATATAAATATTTAATAATATTAACTGTTTATATCTACCTTTCTTTTAGTTCTAATAATTGCTTTTTACAGTCATCTAAATTTGGAGTACTAGAATAATGGTTAAAAAGAGAGTTTTTATTTAATATTGTATTTTTAAGGCTCTGTTTAAGTTTCCTCTGAATTGCTTGTTTTCAATATTGGTGAAATGGTAGGTCTATAATCAATTAGTTATTTCTGTGTATGTCTTTTACATATATTCGTTATTGCGTGGATAAGGTTCCACAAATAAATTAAAGTAAGAGTAATTAACGATAACTGTTGCTTTGAATTACAAAAAAACTAAGAAGTCCATGACATATAATTTATTATTTTTAAATCGGGTCGTTTATTTTTTGATAGTGTTGGTTGGAGTTTTTACTTCAACATTTAGTAATGGACAATCTTCAAAGCTGAATAACGAATATTCTGTCGAAAGATTAACCGCGGAAGATGGTTTTGTTTCTTCTGAGATATATTCAATTATTCAAGACAAGCAAGGGTTACTATGGTTTGGTACCGCTGAAAATGGTGTTATGCGCTACGATGGACGCAAAGTTAGCTTGTTTGAGTTTGATAGTTTAAGTACTAATGGGCTCTCTCATAATGATGCCGGCAATCTTATGTTAGACAAAAATGGTAAAATATGGATTGGTACATGGGGAGGGGGAGCGAATCTCTTTGATCCCGAAACAGGCCTTTTTGAAAATTTTATTCATAACCCTAAACGTTTGGGTTCTCTTTCATCGACAAGGATCCAGTCTTTATTTCATGATCAAGAAAATACTATTTGGTTAGGTTCTTATGATAAAGGTTTAAGTCGATATGTTGGCAATAATATATTTGAGCATATTGAAAAATCACAAGGAAACAACCGCTTATCTCATAATAGGATATGGGATATAGAAAATAATGATATTAATAGTCTTTGGATCGCGACTAGTTTTGGCTTGAATTTATTTGATAAAACGACTCAATCGTTTACACATTTTTTTCCTGAACCTAATAACGACACACCTACAGGCGCAAATGAAATACGAAATATTTTAAAAACGTCGAAAGGTAAAATGTTTGTGGGAACACAACAAGGACCATTTGCTTTTGATCCATTAAGTGGCCTATTTACGAGATTAAAAATACAAAATGATGACATCATTGATCAAGTAAACTCTATGATTGAAGATCAAGAAGGTTTCATTTGGTTTGTCACCAGCAAAGGTTTATTCAGGAAATCGAACTTAGGCTCTCAAATTGAAAAATTTGAGCTTGAAAATAACAATGGCCTGAGAATTGTTTTCGAAGATAGTAGTAAAACAATATGGGTAACTAACGAAACTCAAGGTATATATAAACTAGTTCCACACAGAAAGTTTAAATCAATTAATAGTCCAGAATTAGTAGTACCCAATGGTATAACAACTGATGTAAATGGTGATTTATTGATTGTGTCTTCAGCGTCTCAATTGTATAGATGGCAAGTCTTAACTCAGAAATTAGAAACGTTATCAGATCCTATTTTTAGCGATAAAAATGGCTATGGAGGTAATCGATTATTAGAAAAACCGATTGTACTTCAAGATGGAAATAGTAATGTTTGGATTGCTCAAGATGAAGGGTTAGCTAAGTTTAATTCGAATACTAAAGAACTTGAGTTGATTAAATACCCTAAAGACGACATTAATCATAAACAGTTCAGAGAATTACGTGCTCTTAGTATTGATCAACATGGCATACTTTGGATAGGAACATATAAAAACAGCATTTATCAATATAATCCAGTAACTAAAAAGTTCATTCACTTGGATGAGTCTTTGGGCTTGTCTCACCCTGAAATTTCAGAAATATTTAAAGATAATGAACAGAATATATGGGTAGGAACAGGGGGAGGCGTCAACCTTTGGAACGACCAAACAAAACGCTTTATTTCGTTTTACAAGAATAAAGAAAAAGAAGGGAGCTTTTTGGGCAGCATTGTTCAAGATATTCATCAATGTAAAAATGGACAAATTTGGATTGCCACTCAAGAGGGGCTCAATTTATATCAACCAAAAACCAAAAGCTTTAAACATTTTGACAGAAAAAATGGATTACCTACTTCTTTAATTCGTGCCATTTCTGATGATGAAAATGGTCACTTATGGCTAACAACCAATAAAGGTATTTCAAAATTAGACCCTTATTCTGGCGAAGTCACAAATTATGACAGCGATAATGGTTTAATTGGATCTAACTTTTATCCAAATAGCTTAGTGCAAGGAAATAATGAAACTTTATTTACCAGTAGCCAGAGAGGGATAGAGTTTTTTAATACCGCATCTGTTGAATCAGAAGAAAGTGAATTCAATATTGTTTTAACAGGGTTTAACAAAATGGGGCAATCTTTTAAGCTTGATAAACCCTATTCATATATTACTGATATACAGCTATCTTATCTTGACTACTTTTTCTCTTTTGAGTTTTCTGCGTTAGATTTTATTTCGCCTAATAAAAATCAATATGCATATAAATTAGAAGGATACGATGATAATTGGATTGATATAGGCAATCGCAATGTTGCTTCTTTTACTAATTTAGATGGAGGTAAATACACTTTCTTAGTGAAAGCTTCGAATAGTAATGGGAAATGGAGTGATAATTTATTATCGATAAATTTAACCATATCACCTACGCCATGGAAAACTTGGTGGGCATACAGCTTGTACTTGTTTTTTGTGTTGATTACAGTATTTATTTTTATTTACCTAAGAACTCGTTTTCAACGAGCGGAAATATCAAGACAAATGGATTTTGTTGTCGCACTTGAAGAACAAGTTACTGAGAAAACAGCATCATTAGAAGCGCAAGCT
>JAQWHO010000273.1 GCA_029249355.1 Thalassotalea sp. | reverse complement strand
TTACCCAAATAATAAAACGAAAGGAATTCAATTGAATATATTCATTATCACCTTACTCACTTTGCTTAGTTCAATATTGAGTACGCTAGCGCTGGCTAATAATAAATATGACGATTGCGGAAACAATGAGCAAGCGAGATTACTGGCAGAAATGATTATTAACGATGAATACCAACAACGAACCGATATTCGTTGTAATAAATTATTAACTAAAGTTGCTACAGAAAAAGCTCAATTGATGGTTGAACGCGGTTTAGTGATGCATAACTTAGATGGTAGCCCTAATCAAAACTTACGGGATGTAAATTACCAATTGCCAGATTATTATGGTGGAGCGATGAGTAACCAAGTGGAAGCTATTGCCGGCGGTTATAGTGATGCAGAAGATGTTTGGGACGGCTTTAAAAATTCTTTTGGCCATAGACAGCATTTGTTAGGAGAAATTGACTTTTATCGTGAACAAGATGAACTAGGCATTGCGTTTGTTAAGAAATGGGAGTCGCCTCATGTCGAGTATTGGGCGGTATATTTAACGAAAGGCTTTAAGAAAAACCAAACAAATCCTTTTGTGAACAAAAAGTTGCCGAATAAAGGTACGCTGATTTTAATTGATCCATCGAAATTACAAATAAAACCGGAACTTACTAAGCCTAATAAGCCTAAGTAATTTAAAACCGTTTAAAGTGACTTAAAACAATGCTGTAAAGTTCAATTTACTCTTACAAATTAATATTTATCAATAATGCTAGTGTTGCAGATTTAGAAGCTATATCTTGTCATTCTTGTTTAAAAAATATTTTTATTCCAAAAAGGATATACCGTTGAAACTACTTAAAAATATTAAATTAATATCAGCATTTACATTAGCTTCGAGCTCACTAGCGTCTAGCTTTGCTGTTTCTGCTAATGATAATTTTGATAAAGCCTATAATTCTTTTGATATTCAAACAATAAAAGCGGATATCAAAACGCTTTCCTCAGATAAGTTTGAAGGACGTGAACCCTCAGGTGTCGGTGAAAAACTAACAACTGATTTACTCATTAAAGAATTTAAAGCACTTGGTTTAAAACCAGGTAATGGAGACAGTTATACTCAAGCTGTGCCAATGGTGAGTATTACTAGCACGCCGATGGGCAACTTATCTATTGCAGATCTTTCTTTTGAATACCCGAAAAACTATGTGGCAAGTTCAAGAAAAACACAAAATAATATCGAATTAAAAGACTCTGAACTGGTATTTGTCGGCTACGGAATTAACGCACCAGAATATGATTGGAATGACTATAAAGATATCGATGTAAAAGGAAAAACCGTTGTTATTTTAGTAAATGATCCTGGTTTTGCTACTCAAAATAATCAATTATTTGAAGGCAATACCATGACTTATTATGGTCGTTGGACTTATAAGTATGAAGAAGCGGCAAGGCAAGGTGCAGCAGGAGCTATTATTGTTCATGAAACAAAACCGGCTAGTTATGGCTGGAATGTTATCGAAAGTAGTTGGACTGGGGCGCAATATCATTTACCAGCAAAAGAAGTCAATGAAGCGGTAGTTGATGTTGAAATGTGGATCAGTGTTGAAAAAGCACAAGCGCTGTTTGCTAAAGCGGGAAAAGACTTTACTCAAGTTAAGCAACAAGCACTTTCAAAAGACTTTAAAGCATTACCTCTAACACTGAAAGCAAGTGTCACTATAAAAAATACTATTGAGCAATCAACATCGAATAATGTTTTAGCGACGCTAGAAGGTAGTGAAAGCCCTGATGAACATGTACTTTATATGGGTCATTGGGATCATTTAGGTTCAACAATGATTGATGGTAAAAAGCATATTTACAATGGCGCACATGATAATGCGACAGGTACTGCGGGTTTAATTCATATTGCTAAAGCCTACAAAGCGTTAAATAAAGCACCGAAACGTTCCATTACATTTGCTGCGGTGACGGCTGAAGAACAAGGTAGATTAGGTTCACGATACTTTGCAAATCACCCAACTATTGAGTTATCAAAAGTTGTTGGCTTGGTAAATATGGACAGTTTAGATATTACCGGTATGAAAAAGGATATAACCGTTGTTGGTTTTGGTAAGTCTCAGTTAGAAGATTATTTAGCTGAAGCGGCAAAACGTCAAAACAGAGTGTTAACGGCGGAACTTACACCAGAACGTGGTTATTACTATCGCTCTGATCATTTCAGTTTAGCGAAGAAAGGTGTTCCTGCACTAAGTGCTGGTGGCGGCTCTGTGTGGTTAAATGATACTGAAAAGCAAATAGGTAAGCGAGTAAAAGCTCAAGTGGCTAAATGTTATCATCAAACGTGTGATGAATATAATGAACAATGGGGCTGGTCTGGTTTAGTCGCTGAATTACAAGTCTTCTTTGAAACCGGTTATTTGTTGGCGAATAGTGAGCAATGGCCTAATTGGAATGAAGGAACTGAATTTAAAGCCCCTCGTGATGCAATGATGAAATAATATTTTCATCACTTTAGGATTTTTTAATTCTAACCTTTTACACAGAATGTATAGCTAAAACGCCAATCATTTGATTGGCGTTTTTATTTATTTTTGATAACTAACGTCAGAAGATAAATTCTTTTAAATTAAACTTTCCTGCTTAAATAAAGCTGCGTCGATATAAGTAATAGCAAGAGGTAATACATAGAACCACCACCGCCACCTGAACCACTGTCTGAAGGTGTTGTTGGTGTAGTAGGCGGGGTAACAACCGTTTCATCATTATCAATAATACTAATCGTTATTTCATCTATTTCACCTATGATACTCGCGTTATCAGCCGAGATTGAAATTGAAAATGTTTCATCGTTTTCATCACTATTATCATCGGTTATCGATAGAGTGATAGTTTTTTCAACTTCTCCTGTTAGAAACGTAAGTTCTCCATTGGTTAATGTAAAATCGCTACCTTGAGTGGTCGTAATATCAGTAACATTATAATTAATCACTAAATCACCGAACTCCCCATTTGTACGTAAAAGCGTAAGAGTTACGTCACCAGAATTTTCATTAAATGATAATGTGTTTGTCTCGAATGCGATAACGCCTGACGGGGGAATGTCATCGTCAATTATCTCAATTGTTGTAATTTGGGTATTATTTTCAATATAAGCATTGAAAGGATTAGACATTATTAAAGAGAAACTTCTATTTTCTTGATATTCATCGTTATCTAAAATAACGACTTCAATTTCTTTGCTATATTCACCTTCGAGAAAGGTGATAGTTTGATTTTCGAAAATGTAATCAGTGCCATTAATAGCAATACCATCGACATAATTAATGTCGACAGACATTTCGCCAATTGAATCTTCTGGGCGAATAACGCTTAATGTTAAAGTGTTGGCGTTTTCAACGACTTCATTCGATGTTTCTAACCAAGTTAACGCAGCTCCCCCTTGGTCTTGTAATGTTACCGTGAGTGACGGTTTATCACCTAAAGTAGCAGACTCAAGGTTGAGTAATTCAATTTCAAAAGTTTCATTGTTCTCATAAATCAAGTCACCAATAATATCGATATGAAAGGTTTTATATAGTTCGTTATTCGCCAAAGTAAGGGTTTGATTTATAGCAGTGAAGTCTTCACCAGCAACTGCAATTTGATCATTGGTGCGAACATCAACTTTGACTTCACCCATGTTTCCAGTCGTGCGAATCACTTTAAGCTCGATAGTTTGATCTGCTTCATTGAGTGAAAGTTGATCTATTTGAAATTCAAGCTTTCCGGCTTGTTCACTGTTATAGAGTGGGTTGGAGTTATTCGCTATTTCCGTACTGTTTGTCACACCATCATTGTCTGCATCTGAAGCATCAGTACTTGAATCACAAATAGTGGGTTTTTGATAATAATCATGTTCGATAAATGATGTTATGTAGTCGAGTTGCCAGCAATATATATTATTGTTTTCGGCAAAATTTATTTGCGACCAGCTGTTATGAAGGTTAAAAACGGCTAAAATATCAGAAAAATTTGTATTTGAGGCGTACACGTTTTCTAGATTATACAAGTAGATCAATGGTTCAATATTTGTAACGGGATTATTCCCCAAGGAAAAGGTCTTTAAATTTATGAGTGACTTTATCGGTAATAGATCAGAAGTATTTGTATTTTCAATATCTAAATATTCTAATTTTCTTAAATGACTTACCCCATTTATATTTGCTAATACGTTGTTGGTAATATTTAAGTTAGTGACTTTAGTCAGTTGAGATAAAGAGGGTATTTGCGTGATTTTATTTTGATTCAAAGAGAGCCAATTTATATTCACTAATTTTTGTAGCGGTGTTATATCGGCAATAAGGTTATTATCCAATATAATCGTTTCTAAAGCGGTATTACTGCTAATAGCGGAAATGTCCGTGATTTTGTTATCCGATATATTCAAATAAGTGAGAAAATTTAAATTTTCTAAACCATTCAGTGACGATATTTGATTGCCTGTAAGGGTTAAATTGTTTAAATATGTTATTGAAGACAATGGGGATAAGTCTGAAATGTTTGAATCAGATAAACTTATTGTTGATAACTTTGAAAGTGACGCCAAAGGAGATATATCTGTTAAGTTATTGCCGTCTAAATACATATAGATTAAACCGCTAAAGCTCTCAATACCCTCTAATGTACTGATACTTTGGTAGCTACAATATAGGCTTCTTATTTGAGCTGCGTAGGTAATATCATTATTATTTATTTGATTTTCAAGGCAGCTTTTTAAACGGGTATTTACAATGTTATCTAAAGCATCTATCGCCAATGTTAGACTCGCTTCTGAGTCCATGATATTCGATAATTGAAAGCGTAATTGATTAAGCGCATAACTAGCATCAGCGCCATTGACTGTATCACTTTTATCAATACCGCAAGCTAATTCAGTACAAAGCACATTAGGGTTGGAAAACTTATAAACCTTACCTGCATTTGATGTACTATAAGCCATAACCGTTGAAAAACCATTATCTGGATCTGATACACGGTAGCCTCTAGCAAAAGGAAAACTATATCCTTCATCACCTTGGTCAAGTGAATGGGCAAGCCCCATATTATGACCCATTTCATGAGCATTGACGTAATCAGGACAATCGATACTGGTATGGCTATACATGTAGTTTATTGAATTATTAACTTCACTATTTCCCCATGCGATACCACAAACTGTGTCGGCATCCATATTAGGGCGCAATAAAGCAACCATGTCAGCGCCAGCCTCAAAGCGGATATTTTCGATATTGGTAAAAGCTTCATGACTTTGATAAGTAATATCATCTAAGGCTTGTTCAGATAATATTTCATCTGGATAATCAACGACTAAGGTGTCAGCAATCTCAATTTGCATATTCACTTCACTATCGATATATATTTGGTTGGTGACTTCGACAAGATGATTCAAGCGTGTAGTTACGTCTCCTTGATACAAGGTTTCTGCAGATAAGCTATAAACAAACAGAACGCTAACTGTCACCATCTCATCGCTAGTTTTCTGTTTATTTATCGAGGTTAAATTTGACTGGATTTTTTGAAGACGAGAAAGGCTTTCGAACGTATGAATATCACTGTCAACTTGACTATTATTTATTTCATTAAGCTGATTTTGCTGTAGTTTATACTGCTTTGAGTGTGGCTGGAGTTGCTCGCTTTGTTGTGGAATTTTTACATCATTAATATTGCTCGCTTTAGCTAGCGATTGTTCATTAATTAATTTACCTTGGCCATTCAATCCTTGTGCGACTAATACATTATTTTCCGTCACAATTCGGAAAAAGAATTGCTTTTCTCCTAATGTCATCACCACCGGCATTTTTTCTCCACGATGGTGTATTTCAGCAATAATATGTTGAACGCCGTTTTCTTTGTGCTTTATTTTAGTGATTTTAGCGAGATAACTTTCATCAGAAGATATATTGAGAGTGATACTATCGTTTACTTTATATTTTTTTAATATGGCAGTATTTATTGAGAAAACTTTACCACTTTTATAAGCCTTATTCTCCATTAATTGGGCTGAAGGGTGACTAGCCGCTTTTGTTTGCGACCATTGGAATAAATCATTCGCTAATGATGTTAAGGGTAAGGTGGTGAAAAGAACCGTCGCGATAATGCGCCTCATAAAAAAATCCATGTTAAAGTTTAAATAACTTTGAAAAACTTCAAATAATGAATAGTCTACCTGAACAATATATACAGTTCAGTCTCTTAGTATAAATTACTTAAAAATAATGATTCTGTAAGTATAGATGACTTAAAGGTGATTAATATTTCAGTTGAATTTTATAAAAATGAATACTGAATTTTTGATGAATAAAAAGGACGATAATTAAACCGTATCGTCCTGACTATGTCTCCTCAACCTGGACTTGAACCAGGGACAAACGCTTCTTTTATTTAAAGTACAGTCCGTTCCGCAATGGAGTTAACGTTAGCTTTAATGAGCAAGAGAAAAGAACAGATATTTATTAGACGAAAAAAACCACATTTAATTAAAAACGTGGTTTTAATGTGGCTCCTCAACCTGGACTTGAACCAGAGAAAAACGCGTCTTTTATCAAGAGTACAGTCCGTTGCTCTGTAAATTTTTGGCAAGAAAAAAGGCGATACTTTTCAGTATCGCCTTTAATGTGGCTCCTCAACCTGGACTTGAACCAGGGACAAACGGATTAACAGTCCGTTGCTCTACCAACTGAGCTATTGAGGAATAACATTGCTGCAACATTAATTTGTTTGCAACTCGTTAACGGGGCGGAATATTAATGGCAGCCAGCCGAGCTGTCAACACAAAATTTAGAAAAAAATCATTTTATTGTTCGTTTGCTTAAATTACGTTCAAGGTGTTGTTAATAACAACGCATGTCGTTTGTTCCTTATCCAATTATTTGTAAACAAATATTTTATGCTAGTTATCCACTTTTTCTGTGGATAACTATGTGAGCGAAAGTGTAATAAAACGTAATATATAGCGATTAAAGTGATAGGTTTTCTTACGAACTTTAAATGTAAGTTCTATATGAGTCATATTAAACAGCAGCTTACGGGAGTTTAGTTGATAAAAAAGGCATTGATGAACGTTTTTTATCCAAGTGTTTATAATTGATGTTTTTGTGTGAATTATTCGAAGTTTTCTTATTTGTTAATTTTTTTTGGAAGGATAAAACTTTTAAACATTTAATAAATAGTTCATTGAACTATGAAATTAAATATTTACATAGCGACTCTAGTTAGTATCTTTTACAATAAGTCACGCTAAAGTGCATCTAATCATTAAGTAACCTTTTTCCATTATGACAAATAAAAAGAATAACCATCAGATAGATTTATTAGTAGATCCTGTCGGTCAAACGCTTAAGCAAATGACGATCCCGATGATTTACGGCATGATTTTATTAATGACGTTTAATTTGGTGGACACTTTCTTTGTCGGTTTACTGGGTACTCAGCCACTAGCCGCGATTAGTTTTACCTTTCCTATTACCTTCACTGTTATTAGCTTAACTATTGGTTTAGGTATTGGCACCTCTGCTGTTATTGCTCGCTCATTAGGCAAAGGCGATAATAAGTCTGCAAAATGCTCTGGCACATCTTCATTGATACTTGGAGCATTTGTTGTTGGTTTATTTTCATATTGTGGCTATTTGTTTACTGATGAAATATTTACTTTATTAGGAGCTAGCGAAGAATTACTCCCGATCATTCGTGATTATACTGATTACTGGTTTTTGGGGAGTGTGTTTCTAATTGGCCCTATGCTTGGAAATTCAATATTAAGAGCCAGTGGCGACACCAAAACCCCGAGCATAGTTATGGGCGGAGGGGGGATTATTAATGCGATATTAGATCCTATTTTTATTTTTGGTTTTGGTCCTATCGAAGCTATGGGCATTAAAGGTGCTGCTATCGCAACATTAGTATCATGGTTAGTTGGCACGGCATATATTTTATATGTTGTTGGCTATAAACGTCAGTTAATACACACCTCTTTGGTTTTTTTGAAAACTTTTGCTCAATCAAGTAAAGCTATCTTACATATTGGGCTACCAGCGGCGGGCGCAAATATGTTAACCCCTATTGCTGCAGCTATTCTCACCGCGATTGCTGCTACTTATGGTGAATCGGCTGTTGCTGCTTTTGGTGTGGGCTCTAGAATTGAGTCAATAGCCTGTTTAGTTGTATTAGCTTTGTCGATGACATTACCTCCTTTTATCAGCCAAAACTTTGGAGCTGGTAATATGCAAAGAGTTGAAGAGGGATATAAAACATCGGTTAAATTTGTGCTAATTTGGCAAGTCATCATTTATGGTTTGTTAGTCTTAACCGCTCCATGGATAGCCGAAGCCTTTTCAAAAGAAGAATCAGTTGCCTATATCATCAAATTGTTTATTTGGATTTTACCCCTTGGCTACGGACTACAAGGGATCATAATATTAACGAATTCGTCATTTAATGCGTTGCATAAACCTATGGTGGCATTATGGCTAAGTATTGTGCGGTTATTTGTTTGCTATGTGCCATTGGCATATTTAGGTAGTGAGTTATATGGCATTGAAGGTTTTTTTATCGGCGGTTTATTAGGAAATGTAGTCATGGCGGTGATTTCATATCGTTTATTTGCAAAACAATTTGACTTGAATGCACTTGATGCGAAGGTTGCTTCTTAATGAAAGTAATGGAATTAGTTTCTGATTATATACCCAGTGGTGATCAACCAACGGCTATTGATAAATTAATGGATGGCATTGACTCAGGGCTAGCACATCAAACTTTATTGGGTGTAACTGGCTCAGGTAAAACGTTCACCATTGCAAATGTAATAGAAAAGCTTAACCGTCCAACGATGATGTTAGCACCGAATA
>JAQWHO010000272.1 GCA_029249355.1 Thalassotalea sp. | reverse complement strand
ACTTTTGCAGAACGCTTAGTTTCAACAATCATTTCAATGGTTTTTTCTACTTGTGGATCAGGTAATAACATTTGAGAAAATGCAGCAAAAGCAACTGCTGTACGACAACGCCTTTTCGCTGATTTGATTAAAAATTTGGCCACTAACGCTAATAAAATAAAAATCAACCATGGGGAAAGCATAATAAAAATGCTGCGATAAATATCCATAAAAATTCCTTTCTCTATCTTCAGAGCAAAGCGCAATTCGCCCGCCATAAAAATAGCTATCCAATAAGGTTCGAGAATAATGCTTAACCTGAAATTCGTTTAAGGAGACGTTAGCTATTATTCAACGTTTGCTATTTTAAGGAACGATAGAGATAAGTATTCTAATGAATAATTAATGGAAGCTAATATATTGCGTCGAAATGAAGATTCAACATGAATAAATATAGTGGTTTGATTTAACTTTAATACGTTAATAAATGAGGAAAAAATACTATTTAATTGAACTTGTTTAAAAATGAAATCGACATTAAAAAATTTAGAAGATTGAACATTTTCAGCTGTACTAGCTTGATAATAAAACTTAGGCTCAGCGTTTGAAGCCTTAATTAGTGAGTCGTGTTTCATCTCATAAGAAGACGATGTAAATAAAGTATCTGCAAGTGGTAAGGCTAATGCCGCATTTAGCGATAGCACCGCACTACAAAAAAGAAGACAACGAAAAACAATGTGTGACATTTATAGTGACTCCTTTAATTCACGTTAAGTTGCAGATATAACATCTATATAAGGACAAACTTTTATACATCAAGCATTCACTCATAATTTAGCACTTTTTAGCATAGTAAATTAAAAGATTTCTCTCTTTAAAACGGTTATCATTAACGACAATTATAATCGTTAAGAATGAAGAACAGTGGATAACGGATCAGAGCTAAGAGCAAGGTACAACGATGTAAATCGTGGTGTATATTTTATTGGTACAACACCACCTAAGAGTGATACACCTATTGAGCAAGTTGAAGATATTGCCAGTAAATTACTTGAGCGTGTCAGCGACATAGACTTTGATGGATTAATTGTTTACGACATTCAAGATGAAGATTCGCGTACTAACAAACCTCGTCCTTTTCCATTTAAGACCACTCATGATCCAAGGCATTATTCGGCGCTGTTAAATCAAAAATCGGCTCGTCCAGTCATTACTTATAAAAGTGTTGTGCAATCAAATGCCGATGACTTTAATCAATGGGCAGATGAAGCATGGGAAGAATACGGTATTCGCGATATTGTACTAGTTGGTAGCCCTTCTAAAAATAACACCATCTCCCTTCCTCTTGCTAATGCCTATAAAACATTGGTTGATAATAAAAATGACTTTTTTATTGGTGGTGTCACTATTGCTGAACGTCATGCTAAAAAAGGCAATGAGCACGAAAGGCTGATAGAAAAGCACCAACAAGGCTGTAACTTTTTTATCTCACAAGCAATTTATAATCCGCAAGCAACGATAGATATGTTGACGCGATATGCCATTGAATGTAAAAACTTAAACATAAAACCTCAACGTTTTATTTTGACATTTTCGCCTTGTGGTAGTGATAAAACCTTAGAGTTTATTGAGTGGTTAGGAGTCAGTGTTCCAGAGGCAACGTCACTGCGAATATTAAATGCTGAGAAGCCACTGTTTGAATCTATTCGTATTTGTGCCAATAGCTTGCAGCAAATACTAGATGCAGTTCTTCCGTATAACTTGCCACTTGGTTTAAACATTGAAAGTTTAACCAACCGAAAAGAAGAAATTGATGGTTCAATTTTACTCTATAAATTATTGCGTTCAACAATGGATAGCTATTTAGCCAAGCAAGAGTTAGCTAATTTAATTAAGTAGGCTACTTTTTATTGATGCTTTAAAATAAACTTTCTAATAACTTATTATTTAATCATCATTAGGTAAATCTTATGAAACTGATCATGAAAACGGAGTTTGATAATTTACGACTTAACCCGTTTCATGATTATGAAGCCGAGAGTAATAGTGATAAACAGGTAGTCAAAATTTACTGTGATGACCTACTTATTGCTAAAAAAATCAAACTTAAGAAATCTATTCGATATTTTGCAGTAAAAAATTATCAAGACTTCCTTACTGATGAAATCGAATAAAATCAATATACTAAAAATTGTTTGTTCAGTAATATGAACAAGTCAAATCATTTCAAAGCATGTCTAAACTGAAACAAGTTTTACAACTCTTACCAGTTCAATATATAATCAATTTATTCAGTAACTGATATCTAGAGTAGTAATATGAAAAATGTAGTTATTAGCAGTTTTTTCATGATATTCGTTGCTTCATGTGCTTCAAATGGAGATGTCTCGCATTGGCAAGGTGAATCATTAGGGTCTTTAATCCAGCAATACGGCACTCCAGACACTTTCTTAAAGTTGGAAGATGGCAATAGAATTGTTGAATATGACAAGAAAAATTCAATTCATATCGCAGGTAACTTTTGTTCATTAACCTTTATGGTTGATAGAAGAAATAGAATTTCAGGGGCAAAAGCTCTCGGAAATGGCAGCAACTGCATCAGGCCATAGGGTTTAATCTCCTCAACAACTGATTATATTTTGATAAAAAAGGGGATGATAACTCATATTATCAGCCCCTTTTATTATTCCTATACCTCAGTAAAACTAACTTACTAGATAAATATCAATGGCTTTTATTCACTCTTAGCCAATAAGTTGCATACATAAAGCCCGCACCAATCAATAGTGCAACCACACTGATTTTATCTTTCATCACACTAAATGGTACTACAGTAATACTTGTATGTTTATTTGTGTAAATATCTATAGCGTTTTGTGAAATAGCAAAGTAGTTCATTAACGTTTCAGCAAAGAAACGAGTATCTAAATTAAAATAACTGACAAAAAAGCTTTCCACCAATAACGCAATAATTACCGGTAAAATGGCCCAAAGAAATGGTGCTTTATTAGCAAAAATTGACACTAGCATTAACCATGCATATATCGGAAACATCCATAAAGTATAAGGTAATAAACTGCTCCATGAAGTTAATAAATGTCCAACAAAGCCACTTTCAGCCCACAAAGCCCATAACGAAACATCATAACCGACAGACAATATGATACAGGCGATAAAAATAACGATGAGAAAAATGAACAGTGTCACAGTCGCGGCTAATAAGAAAATACCCGGTAAGATCAACGCACCTACTAGTAACTTCACACCAACATTCATCGCGTCTGAAACCGGTAATGACCGCCAAAACAAAATAGATAAATCACGTCGTTCATCAAAAAGGCAAGCTATAAAATAGTAAAGCTGCACGATGCCAGAAATAATAACGAAGGGGACAAATAATACTGAAATTAAACCAAACACAACTTGAGAAAACTCTTCTGGATTTGGAAACTCAGAAATAGCTTTAAATTGTGCTACCCAATTTATATGCGAGGTATCATTCAATAAATAACTGAGTAAAGGCGCAGTAATAAAAAGTACAGCTAAAGTTAAAGGTATCCATAAAAATATTTTCTTATATTCCCATAGTTCTCTTTTAATACTTGTCGTTAATTGTAAGGTAT
>JAQWHO010000271.1 GCA_029249355.1 Thalassotalea sp. | reverse complement strand
AAGCCGCCCGCTTCAGTGATGCCTAAATGTAATGGGTTATCAATTTGTGTAGCCAACAAGCGATAGGCGCCTACTGCTAAAAAAACATCCGAGGCTTTAACGCTCACTTTAAATTCATGAAAGTTCAGCTTATCGAGAATTTCTACATGACGCATCGCTGATTCAAGCAAAGCTTCCGGCGTCGGTTCGGTGTATTTTTCTTGGATATCTTTTTCTAAAGATCCACCATTAACACCAATGCGAATAGGAATATTTTTATCACGCGCGCATTCAACAACTGAACGTACTCGATCTTCACGACCAATATTACCGGGATTAATACGTAAACAATCAGCGCCATATTCAGCTACTTTTAAGGCGATACGATAATCGAAATGAATGTCAGTGACTAATGGCACGTTGACTTGTTTTTTAATTTCTCGAAAGGCTTCCGCCGCATCCATTGTCGGCACACTCACTCGCACAATATCAGCACCCACAGCTTCTAATGACTTTATTTGCGCAACCGTGGCCGCCACATCTGTCGTTAAGGTATTGGTCATAGACTGCACAGTAATTGGCGCATCACCACCAACAGGAACGTTACCCACCATAATTTGACGAGATTTTCGGCGAATAATTGGAGACTCTTTAAACATGATCACTCAATAAAAATAGTTAATGACTTAGAAAGTTTTAATTAGCGCTTGCTTAGTTCAGCGGCAAATTAAATTTAGCTATATTTCCACGGCTAAATTGTGACATATCAACAGTATCACTTTCAAACTCGATACTCACTAATTCAGGCTTACCTAGTGTAATAGTAAAAGGCGCTTGTCCCGATATATTCATTACATAGCCAGATTTTTTAATACCCCAAGCAATACGTTCGCCAGTGGCATCATAAATATTTACCCAACAATCTCCCGAAAAAACAAAAGTAGCCGCTTCTAATGGACCAAAATCAACAATAGGGCTTTCGTTATTTTCATCATTGTTTGATGCTAGAGCAATGCCTTGTTCAACAGTACCTTGCTCATCAGAGTCCTGGCGATTTTCTGTTTGATTTGTAAGAAGTTCAGAATCAGCTGATTCCGTTTCTATGGTCTTATTCTTTAAAGCAGGAGAATTTTCAACAACTTTATTATTATCAGTATTTGGCGTTTCTTTTAATGTTTCAGATAACGTAGTAATCGAAGCGTTATCAACCGGTAAATTATCATTAAGTTCAGTTTTAGTAACGTTATTTAATTCAGCAGTATTATCTTTATTTTCTGTCGATTGAGTTGAAACACTTACTGTGGGTGTCACTGTTTTATTATCGCTTTTAGATTTTTTAGCGTCTTGTAACCACCATAAAATAGTAGAACCGATTAATAACGCTAAAATTAAATAGCTAATCCACATCACTAAATTATTTTCAGCCTGCTTTTTCGTTTCCTTAGAAAAGCTCTGCATTTCTGCACCCTGCTTTTTAGCCACATTAAGCATTTCATAGCCAGCAAGAATTTCATCAACAGAAACACCTACTAATTTCGCATAGTTTTTTAAATAACCACGATTAAAGGTTGCCGGTAATGAATGATCAAAATTATCTTCTTCAATACCTTTAACTAACGTTGTGCGAAAATTTAATTTATCTGCAACTTGCTGTTGTGTTAAACCCATCGCTTCTCTCGCCTCAGACAATATTTGTCCCGGACCAATCACTTCGATGTCTTCACTTAATTCTTCTACGGTATTTTCTGTGCTCATTTAGCTATTGCTCTTAAGGTTTTGCTATTTTTTTAGGATTCGCTAAATAAATAACATCTCCAATTTTTAATACATTTTTACGATTTAACTTGTTCCAACGCACAATCGCTTTCATATGAATATTATATTTTTTTGAAATAGAATATAAACTATCTCCCTTAACAACAAGATGAACAGGTAAACTTACCATTTGTTGATTAGGTGTTTCAGTTTCTGCCACTTTTTCTGCTACAGGCTTTTCTACTTCTTTTATGACTTTTTCAGCAGGAAGTAAGTCGTTTTTTGATAGTTCACTAGGCTTGTCAGCTAAATTATTTTGAACTGGAATCGATGTTTCAACAATGCTTGTTTTCTCCGTCGCCTTAGAGGGGGATAAAACTATTACGCGTTTTTTGGATTTATTCTCACCTTGAATACTCGCTTGATATTCTTTAGCTAATTGATCCGCTTCAATTTCACTTAAACCAGAAAGTAAATATTGTTTGGCTTCGTATGAATTAGGAAACATTTTAACCAGCATACTCGCGTAGTTTTTTGCGGTTTTTCGATCGCGTTTCTTTTCATATATTTTAAAAGCAAGTGCCAAAGCATTGGGAGAAAAACGTCGGGTCGCTTTTTCATAACGCTTTAAATAAATAAGTGCTTTTTCATAATCAGACTTTGCATACTGTAACCGCACCATATGCAATAACGATGAAGCGCTGCTCGGGCTATGTAAAATAGCCTTATCAAAATACAGTTCAGCTTTATTAAACTGTTTGGCTTTTAATTGACATAAAGCTAGATTTTCATAACTTTGTGAAACGAGGATATAACTAGGTTGAGCAATCGCTTTTAAGATTTGTTTTTCGGCATCTTGGTAACGCTCTTGTTTACACAAAAACACACCATAATTGTTAAGAGTGTCTGCATCATCAGACTTAATTGATAAAGCAGTTTCATAAGAGGCTATGGCTTGCTCTGGCTCTCCGACACTATCAAAATAATGCGCAAAAGCCGTGTGAACTTGTACTAATTTAGGTGCGAAGCGTTTAGCTTTTTCTAAATTTAATTTTGCTTGAGTGGTATTGCCCATTTTCAAATAACCCAGTCCAAGCGAAATACGGGTCATCGCTATTTCGTTATTGGTTGACTCATTTTCAATAACGGGGGTATTTTTATCATTTTCATAGTTTTGTGTGACGCAACCGGTAATAACAATCATGACCGATAGGCTTACAAGAAACTTTATATATTTATCCATAAAACACTGACGTCACTATTATTTATTGCAATCAGACTATTTTTACTGAAATTTCATCAGCTTTCACCTGTTTTTTTTCATCGCGCTCTTTTGTACGCTTAGTTCGGTCTAAAACATCCCCTGCTAACTGACCACATGCTGCATCAATATCATCACCACGAGTACGGCGCGTTATCACCGTAAGCCCATAACTTTGCAGTACTTTATCAAATCTATCAATACGAGAATTACTTGATCTTTTATAAGGAGAACCCGGGTAAGGATTAAAAGGAATTAAATTAATTTTACTCGGTAAATCTTTTAGCGCGATCGCTAATTCGTGCGCTTGATCAGTACTATCGTTGACATGATCTAACATCACATATTCAATTGTTGCTTGTTTGTTCGCTTTTGAACCGTCTATGTATCGACCTGCCGCGGTCAGAAATTCTTCAAGCGGGTATTTTTTATTGATTGGAACAAGTACATCGCGCAACGCATTATTTGGCGCATGAACTGAGATAGCTAACGCACAGTCAATTTTCTCTTTTAGCATGTCTAAAGCAGGTACAACACCTGAATTACTTACCGTCACTCGACGTTTTGACAAGCCATAACCTAAGTCATTTAGCATAGTGTCTAATGCTGGGATCAAGTTTTTCATATTCAATAATGGCTCGCCCATGCCCATCATGACAATATTAGTAATCGGACGTTTTCCGGCAATTCGAGTTGCACCAATATCATTTGCAACACGCCACACCTGACCAATAATTTCGCTCATTGAAAGGTTGCGGTTGAAGCCTTGTTGCGCTGTTGCGCAAAATGTACATTCGAGCGCACAGCCTACTTGTGAAGAAACACATAAAGTGGCGCGATCATTTTCAGGGATCCACACCGTTTCAACTTCTTGACCGCCTTCTAATTTCAGCGCATATTTAATTGTGCCGTCGGTGGATACTTGCTTTTCAGAAATTTCAGGTGCGCTGATTTCGGTATTGCGTTGTAACTTTTCTCGTAATTTTTTATTCAAGTTGGTCATTAATTCAAAGTCTGAATAACCAAAGTGATAAATCCATTTCATCATTTGATCGGCACGAAATGGCTTTTCACCAATTGAGGCAAAATATTCACGCATTGATTGGTGATCAAAATTTAAAAGATTAACTTTAGGTTTACTCGGGCTTACAAACTCAGTGACTTCACTCATGTAAAAATTCTCGATACAGCAAAATTTCAGGGAAAAATTGTACACTTTTCACTCAAAGTAGACAATTTTAATCAAGGGATAGAACAAATATAAATATTTTAAAACGACGATACTGCTGAACTTATGCAAGCATTAAAGTACTTATATTTATCGTATCGCTAAACAAACAAAAGGATTTTACCGAATAGTCAGTAAAACCCTTCATTTCTAATTGTTCAGTAAACTAGTTAGTGACGATAGTTCAAGAAGAAAGCGCGGAGCTTACGTGAGTAAGTGTGCACTTTCGCCGTAGAAATTTCGTCAGTAAAGAAGTTTAATGACAAATTATCGAGTACGTGGACAAATTTCTTCGTCTGAGAAGAAATATGCAATTTCACGTGCAGCAGATTCTAAAGCGTCAGAACCGTGAGCAGCATTTTCGTCAATGCTATCAGCAAGGTCAGCACGGATAGTACCAGCAAGTGCTTCAGCTGGGTTAGTAGCACCCATGATTTCACGATTTTTAAGAACAGCGTTTTCGCCTTCTAATACTTGAACCATTACAGGACCTGAAGTCATGAATGAAACTAAAGCACCAAAGAAAGGACGTTCGCTGTGTTCTGCGTAAAAACCTTCAGCTTTTTCTTGGCTTAAGTGAACCATTTTTGAAGCAACAATTTTTAAACCAGCAGTTTCAAAACGGTTGTAGATTTGACCAATTAAGTTTTTAGCAACTGCGTCTGGTTTTACGATAGAAAAAGTACGTTCGATAGCCATGATAAGCCCTTTTATAAATTTTAAATGAAATAGGTGGTACAAATTTTGGCGCGATTATAGACGAAATATAATCAAATGACTAATGATAAATATATTACTAATGGGATTGTAAAAGCACTGAGTGTTTAGGACTGTTTACAAGCTAATATGTTTAACGAAGGGTACAAGAGCAAAGCCCGTTTAGCTTTCGCTAAACGGGCTTGAAATATTAAGTCAACTGAACTTCAACAAAGCTGATACCACAAGTATTGATGGATGAATTAAATACTGATTCGCTTATATTGACGATATTGTGGTTGCCAAAAGTTTCGATCTATTTTCGCTTTCAAACTTTCATCATCAATGCGTAACGCTAACCCTTGATCAAAAGCAATCTTAGCGACAGCAAAAGCAATTTTCTTACTTAAATTGGCAATTTCAGTCAGTGGTGGTAATAGTTCGCCTTTGCCGGTATTCGCTAATGGTGAAGCCTCGGCTAGGGTTTTACTGGCAACCATCAACATCTCATCAGTAATACGATTAACATTAGCTGACACCACGCCTAGGCCAATTCCCGGAAAAACATAACTGTTATTACACTGAGCAACAGGAAATACTTTATCTTTATGTTGAACCGGCTCAAAAGGACTACCCGTTGCGACTATTGCTTGACCATCTGTCCAATGAATAACTTGCTCTGGCGTTGCTTCAACTTGTCTTACTGGATTACTGAGTGGAAAAACGATAGGCATGTCACAATGCGATTTCATTGCTCTGATCACATCTTCAGTAAACAATCCTGAAACACCTGAAACACCAATTAAAATATCAGGTTTTGCCCCATTAACGACTTCAAGTAAAGATGCATATTCGCCTGCAATGTTCCACGAAGCCAAGGAAGCTTTCTGCTGAGTCAGTTTTTCTTGAAAGTCTCTTAAATCGTTCATGCCTTCGGTAAGTAGGCCATAACGATCAACCATAAACACTTGGCTTCTTGCTTGTTCAGGCGAAATACCCTCTGAACTCATTTGAGAAATAATTTGTTCAGCAATGCCGCAACCTGCCGAGCCTGCGCCAACAAAAGTCACCTTTTGCGCGGATAATTTAACGCCTTTTGAGCGACATGCTGCAAGTAATGTTCCGACAGTCACTGATGCAGTACCTTGAATATCATCATTAAAACAACAAATTTCATCACGATAGCGCGTTAATAATGGCGTAGCATTTGGCTGAGCAAAATCTTCAAATTGCAACATAACATGTGGCCAACGACGCTTTACTGATTTGATAAACATGTCGAGAAATTCATCATATTTATCTTGTTCAATACGTTTATGTCTTGCGCCCATGTACATAGGGTCATTCAATAATTTTTCGTTATTGGTACCAACATCTAACATCACCGGTAAGCAATAAGCAGGACTAATACCACCACATGCGGTATAAAGTGCCAACTTTCCAATAGGTATTCCCATACCGCCAATGCCTTGGTCACCTAAACCTAAAATGCGCTCACCGTCAGTTACCACAATAACTTTCACTTTATTCTTAGTGGCATTACGTAAAATATCGTCAAGCTGATCACGGTCTTCGTATGAAATAAATAAGCCACGATTACTGCGATAAATATCTGAAAACTGCTCACAAGCATCACCTACAGTAGGTGTATAAATAATCGGCATCATTTCTTCAAGATGATCTTGCACAAGTTTGCAATACAAGGTTTCATTTTTATCTTGAATAGCGCGCAAATAGATATGTTTATTCAAATTTGTGCGGAAATTACTATATTGACGATAACAACGATCAACCTGCTCTTGAATCGTTTCATAGCTAGGCGGTAATAAACCGGTAAGGTTAAAGCTAATGCGCTCTTCTTTGCTAAAAGCACTACCTTTGTTCAACAAGGGTGACTCTAAAAGGCTTGGACCCGCGTACGGAATATATAAAGGACGTTTGTTTTTATTTGTCATAATAGCTTTGTTATCTTTATCTTGTATTTGTTATATAGATTTGATGAATACTAACAATTCACCAAACGAATGAAGATAATTAAGTATAGTCTAAGGCTCTAAGACAAAAAAGCACTGTATGAATAGATTTAGACAAAATACCAAAAAAAGAGTTAAAAAAGAGATAAATGCATACAAAAACAGAACTTAACCTCTAATCCATTTCGGCAATCCAAGCTAATTGAATAGCTTCAAGTACACGTTCACCACAATGTTTAGGATCATCGTCAAAGTTTTCTAACGCTAATATCCACTCGCGTAATTCGGTAAAATGTAATTTCAGCGGATCAACATCAGGATGCGCTTCCATTAGATCTAATGCTAATTCTTGTGAATCAATCCAACAATATCCCATAACTGTCTCCGTTAATTTATTAATAAATGAAACCATAATGCATCAGCAATAAGCATTAATATTAGCCATAAGATGAGCATTCTAGATTTTCGACAAAACTCACAATCGGTATGCCACATCTTCTTTAATGTTTCTTTCAAATTTGTCACAACAATATATACAAACGAAATAATAAAACGTTTGTTTAGTATAGAACCTGAACTAGGCTTAATAAATCTTTTTCTAACGGCTATTTTTGCTAACTTCATCGTTAATTTCACTTGCAATAGACCAGCTATTGACGCGAAATATTCCTTGCCTCCATGGAGGGAGGTACTTAGCGTGAGCAGGATGCGGAAGCTGTGAATCAAGCAAAAATATCGAGTTAGAAGATTCTTTAAAGTATATATCAGTTTTAAATGTATAAAAATCTCTTAAACTAAGTTCAGGTTCAGGTTCAAGAGTAAACTCGCTACACTATTGATAAATTTCTGCGGCACAAGTTAAATTAAATGAGCAATATTAAATTTTCCAATCAAGAAAAAGAACAGTTAGTCAATAAACTGCAAAAATACTTTGAACGAGAATTAGAACAAGAAATAGGTCAATTTGATGCAGAGTTTTTATTAGACTTTATCAGCAAAGAATTTGGTAGTTTTTATTACAATCGTGGTTTGTATGATTCACAAAGTATTATCAGTGATCGCGTTGAGCAAATAAGTGAAGCTATTTATGAATTAGAACAACCCGTCAACTAATAACTGTAAATAATACCGTTTAAAAGCATAATAAATGCATATTCTTTGATGTGGTTTAATATAATAAAAATTCATTTAATTATCATTTACTCCCAATCAAAGATAATCAAACAAACGTATTACGAATGATGCAAATTACTGATTTACAGAAAGAACAAAAAATATTTCCTTTATTTCGCTTAGGCTTTAGACCCTTTTTCTTATTTGGTGCTGTCTTTGCCGTTATTGCAATATTTATATGGTTATTAATACTGCAAGGCAAAAGTGACTTAATACCATTAGGCGGTGGTTATTGGTGGCATTTGCATGAGATGATCTTTGGTTTCGCTAGTGCAATTATTGCTGGGTTTTTATTAACCGCTGTACAAAATTGGACTGGAATACCGGGAATTCAAAATAAATCATTAATATTTCTCGTCATGCTTTGGTTACTCGCTCGAATAACATTATTGATGCCAAGCCTTCTAGGCGAAACCATGACTATGATATTAGATATCTCCTTTTTACCTGCTGTTGCCATTTCCCTCGGTAAACCAATTATAAAAATTAAGCAGTACCGTAATTTGTTTTTTGTTCCGTTATTAATTTTGTTTACGCTGGTTAATATTGAATTTTATTTAGCGTTAATGTCCCCCGAAAGCTTCTCAATACAGTTATCGGCTTACGCTGGTGTGATGTTAATCACCCTATTAATGTCGATAATGGTGGGTAGAGTCGGGCCAATGTTTACCGCAAACGGCACGCAAACGCCTAAAGTGGTCAATATCCCTTGGCTCGATAAAGCAACCAATGGCAGTTTGGCAATCATTACCTTTTATCTGCTTTTACACCCTTTATATACTATCAATTTACAAATACTTGGCGGGTTATTCATTATCGCGGCTATTTTCCAAAGTATTCGCATTGTTCGCTGGCGTCCTTGGATAACCGTTAATGTGCCACTGTTATGGTCACTTCATTTAGCAGTGATCTTCATTGCATTAGGCTTATTCGCTATTGGTTACAGTTATTTTTCACCGGAATTATCAAGCAGCCATTTATGGCACGTTTTAACCATTGGCGGCATTGGCGGATTAATTCTTGCGATGATCTCTCGCGTATCCTTAGGTCATACAGGCCGACCTTTGCAACCACCTAAAACTATGTCGATTGCTTTTTTATTGGTATTTATTGCAGCAATCGTCAGAAGCTTTTTACCCATTATTATGCCTGAGTCGATAATGTCTATTTACCAAGCCAGTGCTGGACTTTGGTACTTCTCGTTTGGCATTTTCATTTTTCATTACGCGCCAATGCTACTTAAAACTCGTCTTGATGGACGACCAGGTTAATTATTAAAGGATTGAACATGCACGCTGTTTTTCTTGATCAACAAACGTTTTCAGCAAATATTGAATTAGCTGAGATAAAAAAGCACGTGCACGCATTAACTTGTTATCCGCTCACCCAAGCCAATGAAGTTATAGAGCGTGCATTAGATGCCGATATTATTATTACGAATAAAGTCATATTAAGTGAGGAAGTTTTATCTCAACTTCCTCAATTAAAACTGATTTGTATTGCGGCAACAGGCATTAATAACGTTGATATTGCCGCCGCTAAAAAGCGGAATATAGCGGTAACAAACGTCAGTGGATATGCAAAAAACTCTGTTGCTCAATATGTATTTGCGCAAATGCTTGAATATTTTAGTCAAGTGAATCATCACAATAGTAATGTTGAACAAGGACTTTGGCAGCAAAGTCCCTCTTTTTGCTTTCACGGTAATGGCAGTGTTGAGTTAGCAGGAAAAACCATCGGGTTAGTTGGATACGGTAATTTAGCTAAATCTGTCGAAAGGCTCGCCCTTGCCTTTGATATGAAAGTATTAATTGCTGAGCGGCCAAATGCGTCTTCAAAAAGATCAAAAAGAGTAGCTTTTGATGAAGTTATTAAGCAGGCTGATGTGCTGTCTTTGCATTGTCCGCAAACACCAGACACTGAAAACCTAATCAATACTGACGTTTTACAAAAAATGAAACCTTCGGCGATGTTAATAAATACTGCTCGTGGCGCTATTGTTAATGAACAAGATTTACTAACAGCTTTAAATAATAACGAAATTGCTTTCGCTGCACTTGATGTACTCAACCAAGAACCCCCTTCACCTAATCATTTATTATTAACTAATCAACCGAAAAATTTGAAAATAACCGCTCATATTGCTTGGGCAAGTATTGAAGCTCAGCAAAGACTCATCAATTTACTCGCAAAAAACATTAGCGACTTTAATGCGGATAAGTTAACTAATCGTGTTGATGTTTAAATACCTCATTATAAGAGCTAACTTTAAATAGAACTTTGATATACGTGGACTTTTGCTAAATAGGCTTTTATGATTTAGCTTAACAAGTAAAATTATTATCCTGTATTGGAATTTTCATTTATGAATAAGTTTTTTGGCACGCTTTCTCTACTCCTTTTAATGTTCCTATCCGCTTGTAATGGTAGCTCAGGAGAGAATCCCACCACCAATGAAGAAGCGTCAGTGGTAACAAGCATTTCAGTGGTATTGCTAAACAGTGATGGTGTTGCACAGCAGAGTTTTGATACCAGTGACACGGTAACGGTGCAAGCCACGGTAAAAGACCAATTTAATGCAATAATGAGTGGTACGAGAGTTAACTTTTCAGCCGATTTAGGTAATTTATCGGTCGACTCTAAACTTACCGATACAAGCGGGATAGCAAGTGTAACGATTGCTAATAGTGACCAAACATTAAGTGCAGGTACACTTATCGCAACTGCGCCAAGTTCAGAGAGCGCTTCTGCAAATATAGATTACGAATACATCACCACAACTTTAACTGAACCAACATTAAGCGCTGCAATATCAATACAACTTAATGGACAAACAACAAGCCAATTTAAAACGTCTGAGCAAGTACAAATTCAAGTGACATTAGTTGATAACGAAGGCGTTGGTGTTGAAGATGAAATTATTAATTTTTCGGCCGATATTGGCGTGTTAGCAGCAAGCAATGCTCTTACGAATGAAAATGGTCATGCGACAGTTACCCTTGTCGGTGACACCAACATTGGCGCTGGCGTTATCGCTATTTCTTTAGAAAGTGATAGCAGTATCAGTGCACAAATGAATTATCAAATATTACCGGCTGATAGCGTATTACTTGATGATGTTCGCTTGGGTTATTTTAATGACAGCAATGAATTTGTTGAAGGCGAAATTAAATTATCGATAGCAGATAACACTATTAGTGCTGGTGGCACATTAGGGTTGAGTGTTGAATTAATTGATAGTGAAAATAACTATATTAATACACCAACTACTGTTTCATTTACTTCTAATTGTGTTATCAACGAAACAGCAGTTATTGATGAAACCGTATTTAGTATCAAAGGTAAAGCAGGCGCAACTTTTGAAGATATTAACTGTTCTGGCATCAATGGCACTGAAGACGTAATTGTCGCTTCTGTTACTTCAAATGGGGTTACTAATACCGCATCAGCAAGTATTAATATAAGTTCAGAAGAGCTTGGTTCAATTGAATTTGTTTCATCACAACCTGATTCTATTGTGATTAAAGGCAGTGGTGGACAAGAAACATCAACCTTAACCTTTTTATTAAAAAGCCAATTGGGTAATGCCCTCGCTCAACAACAAGTAGAATTTAGCTTAGACTCAAGTGTTGGTGGAATTGCGCTAAGCCGAACTTCTGGTTTTACTAATAGTCAAGGCTTAATCACTACACAAGTTTCTTCTGGCACAGTGCCGACGGTAGTACGTGTTACCGCCAAAGCAGATATGGATGTTAACGGCGAAACAATAAGCGTACAAACACAATCGAGTGAATTATCGGTCAATACCGGTTTACCTGAGCAAGCTTCAATGACCATTGCCGCAACGGTTATTAACCCAGAAGCGGATATTGTCGGTGAAGAGTCTATCATTCGCGTGTGGCTAGCGGATAGTTTTAATAACCCTGTGCCTGATGGTACAACCGTAAACTTTACCACTGAAGGTGGTAGCATAGGTTCTAGCTGTAATACTGTTTCAGGTAACTGCGCGGTCACTTGGACAGCAACAGAACCTTATTTAGTTGATCATCGTTCTACTATTTTAGCAACAACCTCTGGTCATGAAACATTCTTCGATTCAAATGGCGATAATGTTTTTGATAACAATGACGGTGATGCTATTAGTAATGAATTTGTAGACTCTGGTTTTGGACGACAAGTTGCTTTATCGTCTGGCTTTGTCGATATGGCTGAAGCATGGCGTGATGACAATGAAAATAATGAGAAAGACCCTGAAGAAACTAAGTTTTTTGACCAAAACGGAGACGGTCAATACAACCTAGCCGACGGCAAGTTTAATGGTCCACAATGTAATGGTGATAATTGTGACAGCAATGCAAAAAAAGCCATATTACGTAAAGCATTAGTCTTGATTATGTCAACGAGCAGTAATCCTAATTTTGTTTTGTCTGATACCACTCAAGCAACGACTTATGCTGATGACGATGGTACCAACGCAAATATTCCTGATATTGCAGACGGTACTGCTTTAGCCTTACGTTTTCGTTTTGCCGACAGTGCCATGCAAACTATGCCTATTGGTACTACAGTAACGGTTACGCTCGATGGCGGGGAAATACAAGGCACAACATCGGTTACGATAGGAAATACTCGCGCTGATGGTTTTCGTTCGATGGATTTTGCTATCAATAACCCGCTTGAGGGTGATCCAGAAACAGCAACGTTATCAATTACGATAGAAACACCTAACACATTGCCAACCACCTATGTGAGTAAGTCGGTTAATTTATTGTAATAACTTCATTCTAATTTTCTATAAATTAAAACAGATATAAAAAAACACCAGTGATTTCAGCTGGTGTTTTTATTTTAAATAATTGAAAGTTAAGTTAGAAAGCTAAAACCACGTATCTTTAATTTTACCGTAGTGAAAATAGCCCCACTGCCCGACACGTCTTAATGGCGCTAATGGAAATTTAGGTAAGGCGCGATCGTATAAAGGTAAATTAGGCACTGGTTTTTCAGCCACTTTTTCCGCTAAACGTTTACCCGCTTGAACAGAAAATGACACGCCTGCACCACAATATCCCATACTATAAAAAACATCTTTAGTTTCATTCTGATAAATATGCGGTAAATCATCTAATGCCATACAAATCCAGCCTGACCATGCATAAGCAATATTTAATGATTGCAGCGGAGGAAAGCTAGTTTTTAAAACTGATAATAATCGATTCGCATAATAAGGATCTTCAGCACCTTTTCCCGTGATCGCCCCTCTACCACCAAATAACAAACGATTATCAGGCAATTTTCGATAATAATATTTAAGCGCTCGCGTATCCATCACTACATTAGAGGTCAAAAAATTACAGGCAGCAATTTGTTCATCCGATAAAGGCTCTGTAACAATAATTTGTGATAGGACAGGTAAAGTTCGATCGGAAACTAAAGTATTAAAATTTTTAGGTGTGTAACCATTAGTGGCAATAACAACTTTCTTCGCTTTCACGACACCTTGAGGCGTAATTAATTGACGCTGCTCTTTATCTTCATGCCAATCAGTTACTGGTGTAGCACAATAAATTTTAGCGCCAGCTTGGCGTGCTAATTTTTGATAACCCCATGCTAATTTTAAAGGGTTTAAGCCAAAACCATCTTGATAACGTATCGCGCCATAAGCATTGTGATCATCCATGTATTGTTGGCTTAATTCATCTTTAGATAATATTTGCACGTCGTAGCCAAACATCTCTTTTTGCAGCTTTGCTAAATCAGTCAACTCTTTAAGCTTATTCGCTTTATGAGCAACTTTTATGTAACCCAATTCTTGAGGATCACAGTCAATGCCTTCCTTAATGAATTGATTAACCGTTTCAACGCCGGCAGACATTTCTCGATAAATGCCACGCATCACCTCTTCACCCCATTGCTTTTGCATAGCCGAAAAAGATTTTCTACCTGAAGATTTTAAAATGAAGCCAGCATTTCGTCCGCTGCATCCCCAAGCTGCTTGGTTCGCTTCTAAAACATGCGCCTTAATGCCATGCTCTCTAGCTAAATGCAATGCACATGACATGCCTGTGTAGCCTGCACCAATAATTGCAACATCAACATCAATGTCTTGCGTTAACGTTCCATCATTTTCTGGTGCATCACCTGAAGTATTTGCCCAATAGCTATCTGGGTATGCTTCTCCACAACCTGGAGATTTATCATGTAAGGGATCGTACATCTGTTTACCTAAATTATTATTCCAATGGTAAACTAACAATAATGAGCAAAAGATCAATTAATTAAAATAAATAACTAAATAAATAATGAAAAACACCATAACGTATAAAACTATTTCTCTTGAAGATTTTAAAGCCACTATTGAACTCGGCACTCAAGTGCATGGCGAAGGATATATAAACGCTAAAAATCTTAAAGAATGGGTAAATAAAGGTATTAAAGACGATATCAATGCTGGCTTTGTTGCTTATGATGGCGATAAATTAGTTGGCTTTAGGGTAACGTATGCCATTGAACAATGGCAGATAGATGAATGGTGCTCACCTGAATTATGGTCGGTTGAACAAACAAAGGTTTGTTATTTTAAATGCAATACTGTAAATGAAAATTACCGAGGTTATGGCGTTGGTAGTAAATTGCTTCAACTTGCAATAAATGCCGCAAAACAGCAAGGAGCGAAAGCGGGTGTGAGTCATTTGTGGATGCAAAGTCCCGGCAATAGCGCCGTAAAATACTTTACCAAGTGTGGTGGAAAATTAATAAAAGAGCATGCCGATCGTTGGCATGAATTAAGTTTACAAGGATACGACTGCCCAGTTTGTCAAAACGAATGCCACTGTAGCGCAGCTGAAATGCTGATCAAATTCGATAAATGATCCTTTTTTAAAAAGGATCATCATGAACAACAGTATATTTTACGCCGTTAACTCTATCTAACTCTATCCAAATATGCGCTTTAACATTGAAGGAGGAGTACTATTGACTGAACAAGAATGAATAGGATCAAAGCCTTGAAGCTGCGGGAATTTCACATCAAGATTACTGTGTTCAAAATCCCCTGTCGCTGGATTAAATCGATATTCTTGGCTCCATTCATCAATATTAGCTGTTACTTGATTAATCGCGTTAACGACAAACTCAATTTCTTTATTTGACATGGTTGGATGAAATGAAGCTCGGATCCATCCCGGTTTTTCTGCGTAATCACCCGAGTTAATTTTCTCGGTAATTTTATTCGACGTGTCATGGTCAACATTTAAAAGAATATGACCGTATGTACCTGCACACGAACAGCCTCCACGGGTTTGAACGCCGAAACGATCATTTAAAATGCGCACGACTAAATTATAATGCGCACCAAGCACATAAAACGAAACTATCGCTAAACGGTCTTTAATCTTAGGCTCTAACATCACGACACGTTCATTCTTGCTCAGTTCATCCATCACATAATCGGTGATTTCTTTTTCACGTAAAGCAATATTTTTAACGCCCATAGCCTCTTTTACTTTGATCGCTAATGCAGTACGAATACATTGTAAAAACCCAGGTGTGCCGCCGTCTTCACGTAAAGCGATATCATCAAAAAAACTATGCTCTCCCCAAGGGTTCGTCCATGTAACGGTGCCTCCTCCAGGGTGATCAGGCACTTTATTTTTATAGAGCACTTTGTTAAAAACTAAAACACCAGAACTTCCCGGCCCACCAAGAAATTTATGCGGTGAAAAGAAAATGGCATCTAACGCTTGTTTAGAATTAGTTGGGTGCATATCAATATCAACATAAGGTGCTGAACAAGCAAAATCGACAAAGCATAACCCGCCATGTTCATGCATAATTTCAGCAAGTTGATAGTATGGCGTTTTAATTCCCGTGACATTTGAACAGGCAGAAAATGAACCTATTTTTACCTTTCTGTCTTGATATTTTTCAAGTAATAACTGCAAGTGTTCTAATGAAGGTAAACCATTGCTGTCTGGGTCTACAATTTCTAAGGTTACGTCACATTCATACCATGAAGTTTGGTTAGAGTGATGTTCCATATGCGTAATAAATACAACGGGTTTATCACATTCTTCAAAACTCACTTGGTCTTGCATACGCTCAGGAATACGTAAACCTAAGATACGTTGAAACTTATTAATAACACCTGTCATACCTGCTTCTGCAGTAATCAATACGTCATTATCACAGGCGTTAATATGCTTTTTAATAATGTGCTGCGCTTCATGATACGCATGCGTCATCGCACTACCCGTTAGATTAGTTTCGGTATGTGTATTGGCAACAAATGGCCCAAGCGTATTGGTAATGTAATTTTCAACAGGTTGATATAAGCGACCACTTGCCGTCCAATCAGCATAAATAATAGCGAGCTCTTGACCATTAATATGGTGTTTTAAGTCGTTACCAATGACATGGCGACGAAACGGAAGGAAGTAATTTTCTAAAGACATGTGAATACCAAATGCTAGCGCTATAATAATATAATTCTAGCAAAACCTAGATACTGCGCAATATAAAACCAAGCAATAAAAAAACTTAGCAAAATAATTTCAATATTTGACTAAGTTATAAATATATCGGCAATAATTTTTCTATTTATCGAGAAATGAGAAAATAATTCCACTTATTCAAAAAGTGTTTGTTGGACTTCCCAGATTTCACTAGACAGTAGTTAATGGGGAAATAGTCCAATCAATCGATGTTTTATTCTTTTCTGTTAACCACTGATTAGTTTTTGAAAAATGCTGGCAACCGAAAAAACCACGATAAGCAGATAAAGGCGATGGATGCACAGCAGTTAATACACAATGTTTGTCTTTATTAATATTTTTACCTTTTTTCTGCGCATGACTTCCCCATAAAAGAAAAGCACAACCGGAATTTTTTTGATTTATTTCATCTATGATCGCATCAGTAAATTGCTCCCAGCCTAATTTTGCATGTGAATGTGCATGTGCCTGTTTAACCGTAAGTACCGTGTTAATTAATAAAACACCTTGTTTTGCCCATGATTCTAAAAAGCCATGTTTAGGTATTTCAAACTCTTCAATGTCCGTTGCTAGTTCTTTGTATATGTTCGCTAAAGACGGTGGGATTTTTATCTCTGGATTAACCGAAAAAGCTAAACCATGAGCTTGAGGTTGATGATTTACGCCTTCGCCGTGATAAGGATCTTGGCCAATAATAACGACGTTAATATCGGTTAAATCAACATATTTAAAGGCATTGAAAACATCATCTTCTTTAGGAAAAATCACTTCTCCTTGTTTTCGTTGTTGAGCAATCGCTTGTTGTAAATCAACAAAATAGGGTTTACTACTTTCGCGTTCAATAACGGTTTGCCATTGAGGTAAAATTTTAGACATAAAAAAAGGACAGTAAGTAAAGACTGTCCTTAGTTTAACGTATCGAATTTAATCGATTAAGTATTTTATGCCTTTGCTAATAAATAAGCTCTTAATTCGCTAAAATCATTACTTTGATCAACAGAAAGAATAGTCTCAGAAGCACAATCAGCCAATTCTTTTGGCAAACCGATAGGTTGCCCTAAAGTACTTTCAACCACTTCTTTAAATTTAGCAGGATGCGCCGTGCCTAAAAAGACACCAAATTCTTCATCTGACGCGTTATATTGTAAAGCCTTATAAGCAACCGCTGCGTGGGGCTCGCTGATATAACCTAATTTAGCTAAGGCAATCATTGTCATTTGGGTTTGTTCTTCGTCAATAGCAACAGAGCTAACGCAGTCTTTATCGACAATACCTGACTTAAGCATAAATTCAACGCGTGGCCAGTTATTAGGGTTGCTCACGTCCATTGCATTTGACATGGTTGCTACCGTTTGATTAGGAGACCATTCACCCGTTTTTAAATAACGAGGCACAGTATCATTGGCATTCGTTGCAGCGATAAAGCGTTCAATAGGTAAGCCCATCGCTTTCGCAAAAAGACCCGCAGTTAAGTTTCCAAAGTTACCACTTGGTACAGAAAAAACGATATTCTCTAACGCTGCTTGTCCTTTTTGACGATATAGTTGAGCAACCGCTTCAAAGTAATAACAAATTTGTGCGAGTAAACGACTAATATTGATAGAGTTTGCAGAATTTAAGCCTATGGCAGCTTTTAGTTCTTGATCATCAAATGATTGTTTTACTAACGCTTGGCAATCATCAAAATCGCCATCGATAGCAATAGTTTCAATATTACCGCCAAGCGTGGTAAACATCTTTTCTTGTAATAAGCTGATTTTTCCTTTTGGATACATAATGACAACACGAATGTTTTCAATGCCATGAAAGGCATGCGCAACCGCAGCACCAGTATCACCAGAAGTTGCAGTTAAAATAGTAATTTTTTTATTATTGCCTTCTTTTGCGCTAAAAGCTTGTAGACAACGTGCCATAAAACGCGCACCAAAATCTTTAAAAGCGAGTGTCGGTCCGTGAAATAATTCTAAAATAGCGCGCTTTTCACTGATCGGTTGAATTTGTGCAGGAAAATTAAATGCATCAGTCACAATATCAAGAAGCTGAGCTTTAGATAAGTCTTCACTGACAAAAGGATAAAGTACTTCAACACTTCGCTCTACCATCGGCATCGCAAGCAGTTTTTCAATATTATCAAACTTAGGAATGCTATCAGGAAAAAACAACCCTTGGTTGCGTCCTAACCCTTGTTTTACTGCCCCAGTAAAACTGACTTGCTCATCGTTTTCTTTTAAATTATAAAATTTCACTTGTTATTTCCTACTAAAACTTGAATGGCCTTATCAATTCACAATATCACTATTTTACGATTTTAGTGTGATAACTGTAACTGACAAGCACCTTGAATATCTGCTTGGCATACATGAACAAAACCTTCACATATTCCAGAACTTAAAGTTTGTAAATAATTATCTTCTAACCAACGAGCAAAGCTATTCGCTTTTTCTTTATCGTCAGTAACACAAAAAAGCGTTGGACCTGATCCTGAAATCCCAACCGCTAAACAACCTTGTGATGATAAATAATCACACGCATTTTCAAAACCTGGTAATAAATGCTGACGATAAGGTTGTGCGACAATATCAGTGACTACCGAGAATGCTTGCTGTTTATCTTGTCGATGACAAGCATCAACAAATGTCGCTAAATTTTGCCCAAAAGTAATCACGTCAC
>JAQWHO010000270.1 GCA_029249355.1 Thalassotalea sp. | reverse complement strand
ATTGAAATTAATAAATAGGTTTAAATAATGTGGTATCAAGATGCGTTTGACGTAATCGTTGTTGGTGGTGGTCATGCTGGTACAGAAGCGGCCTTAGCCTCTGCACGTATGGGCTGCAAAACATTATTACTAACCCATAATATCGATACACTGGGTCAAATGTCGTGTAATCCAGCAATTGGTGGTATTGGTAAAGGTCATTTAGTAAAAGAAATTGATGCTCTAGGCGGATTAATGGCTACAGCAACTGATCATGCAGCTATTCAATTTAGGACATTAAATGCCAGTAAAGGTCCAGCGGTTAGAGCAACAAGAGCTCAAGCTGATAGGGTTCTATATCGTTCATTTGTTAGAAGTTTTTTAGAAAACCAAGAGAATTTAACAATATTTCAGCAACCGTGTGATGATCTTATTTTAGAAAATGATCAAATAGTTGGTGTCTCTACTCAAATGGGATTGAAGTTTAAAGCTCAATCCGTAGTTTTAACCGTTGGTACTTTCCTCGCAGGTCAAATCCATATTGGCATGAATAACTATCAAGGTGGTAGAGCCGGTGATCCAGCAAGCGTTAATTTAGCGAATAAACTTAAAGACTTACCCTTTAGAATTGATCGTTTAAAAACAGGCACTCCACCACGTTTAGATGCTAGAAGCCTTGATTTTTCTCAGATGGAAGAACAACCAGGTGATGATCCTCGCCCAGTATTTTCATTTTTAGGATCTCGTGATGATCATCCTAAACAGGTTTCGTGTTTTATCACTCATACCAATAAAAATACTCATGATATTATTCGTGGTGGATTAGATAGATCTCCAATGTATACTGGTGTAATTGAAGGTATTGGCCCACGTTATTGCCCGTCAATTGAAGATAAGATTCATCGTTTTTCTGAGAAAGATTCACATCAAATATTTGTTGAGCCAGAAGGTTTAACGACTCATGAAATTTATCCTAATGGTATTTCAACAAGCTTACCTTTTGACGTACAAATGAATTTAGTACGTTCAATTAAAGGTTTTGAAAATGCACATATAACACGTCCTGGTTATGCCATTGAATATGACTTTTTTGATCCGCGTGATTTAAAACAAACCTTAGAAAGTAAATTAATTAAAAATTTATATTTTGCTGGCCAAATTAATGGCACAACAGGATATGAAGAAGCAGGTGCGCAAGGTTTGATTGCTGCTACAAATGCCGCGGCAAGAGTGCAAGGAAAAGATGAATTAATACTTGGCCGAGACCAAGCCTATATGGGCGTTCTAGTGGACGATTTAGCCACATTAGGTACTAAAGAACCCTACCGTATGTTTACTTCTCGTGCTGAATATCGTTTATTGTTGCGTGAAGATAATGCAGATATTCGTTTAACAGAACAAGGTTATAAGCTTGGCTTAGTTGATGAAAATCGCTGGCGTCGCTTTAACGAAAAAATGGAAAATGTTGAGACAGAGCGCCAACGTTTGAAATCAAAATGGATCCAAAAAGATCACCCTGCAGCTGAAAAAATTAATCCATTGCTGAAAAATCCTATTAGTCGTGAAAATAGCCTTGAAGATTTAATTCGTCGTCCAGAGGTTCGTTATGATGATTTAATGGAAATTGAAGGAATTGGCCCAGCACTTGCTGATAAACAAGCGGCAGAACAAGTAGAAATTCAAATAAAATATGCGGGTTATATTGAACGGCAACTTGATGATATAGCAAAGAAAAAGCGTCATGAAGATACATTAATTCCACATGATTTTAATTATAGCCAGATATCTGGATTATCAAATGAAGTTGTTGCAAAGCTTTCAGATGCAAAGCCTGAATCACTGGGTAAAGCATCAAGAATTTCAGGAATAACACCAGCAGCAATTTCATTGTTACTTGTTTATTTAAAAAAACATGGCCTTTTAAGAAAGTCAGCGTAAAGTGTTGTAAGTAATGGGTAAATATTAAAAAAATGTCGTTGATATCAGAATTAGAATCATTAATTAGCAAATCAAATATTTCAATTGATGAAAAACAATTAGCACAATTAATTCAATATGTTGAATTATTAGTGAAATGGAATAAAGCGTATAATTTAACGTCAGTACGTGATCCAAATGAAATGCTTGTTAAACATATCATGGATAGTTTATCAGTAGGCGAAGTGCTTAAGGGTAATAACTTTATTGATGTGGGTACTGGCCCAGGATTACCAGGTATTCCACTTGCCATATTATTTCCAGAACGAAAATTTGTATTGTTAGACAGCTTAGGAAAAAGAATTACTTTCTTAAGACAAGTTGTTTTTCAGTTAAAACTTGCTAATGTAACGCCTTTACTTTCTCGTGTTGAAAAGTATCAATCAGAAGTACCTTTTGATGGTGTATTAAGTCGAGCTTTTGCTTCGCTTGAAGATATGGTCACTTGGTGTAAGCATTTAATTGATCAAGAAGGACGTTTTTATGCGTTAAAAGGTCAATACCCAAAAGATGAATTAAATCAATTACCAAATGATGTATCATTAATAAAAAGTCATGAAATTACAGTGCCAAACCTAATTGGTGAAAGGCATGTAATAGAGCTTAAGAAAAACTAATAACAAAAATTGTTCGAGGTTCTAGTGGGAAAAATTATTGCAGTTGCTAATCAAAAAGGTGGTGTTGGCAAAACCACAACAGCAGTAAATTTAGCCGCTTCTTTAGCAGCAACTAAACGCAAGGTATTGTTAATTGATCTTGACCCTCAAGGTAATGCCACTATGGGTAGTGGAGTTGATAAATATGAAGTTCCTGCCACATGTTATGAATTATTAGTAGATCAATTACCTTTTGAACAAGTTGTTTGTAAAGACACCGAAGGTGTTTATGATTTAATTGCTGCAAATGCTGATGTTACGGCAGCAGAAATAAAATTAATGGAAGTATATGCTCGAGAACAACGCCTGAAAACAGCTTTAGCACCGATAAAAAATGATTATGAATATATTATTATCGACTGCCCTCCTTCGCTAAATATGCTAACCGTTAATGCAATGACTGCTGCTGATTCTGTTTTAGTGCCAATGCAATGTGAATATTATGCATTAGAAGGTTTAACAGCATTAATGGATACTATTTCACAGCTTACAACAGTCGTTAATGGTGAACTTCATATTGAAGGTATTTTACGCACTATGTATGATCCTCGAAATCGTCTAGCGAATGATGTTTCTGAGCAGTTAAAACGTCATTTTGGTGATAAAGTTTATCGTACCGTTATTCCTCGAAATGTAAGATTAGCTGAAGCACCAAGCTTTGGCGCTCCTGTTATGTATTATGATAAATCATCAACTGGGGCCAAAGCCTATTTAGCATTAGCAGGCGAAATATTGCGTAAAGCAGATCAAGAAAAAAATAACGTTAAAAAAACTAATAATTAAACTGTAAATCAGCAAGGAATATTATGAGCCCTTCTAAACGTAGAGGTCTTGGTAGAGGTTTAGATGCATTATTAACGAATGCACCTAAAAAAGAAGAAAACTCTGATCAAGAGTTATCATCAAATGCTGAAATAAATACGGCTAATCAAAGTGAATTGCAAAAGCTTCCTATAGAGCAGTTACAGCCAGGTAAATATCAACCTCGTAAAGATATGTCGGCTGATGCCTTAGATGACTTATCAAACTCAATTAAATCACAAGGTATTATTCAACCTATAGTTGTTCGCCCAATTGGTGAAAACAGTTATGAAATAATTGCCGGTGAACGTCGTTGGCGTGCAGCCCAATTAGCAGAAATTGATTTAGTTCCTTGTTTAATTAAAGATGTGCCCGATGAAGCCGCGGTTGCTATTGCTTTAATTGAAAATATACAGCGTGAAGATTTAAATGCGATGGAAGAAGCTATCGCACTAGAACGTTTATTAACAGAATTTGAATTAACGCATCAAGAAGTAGCTGAAGCAGTCGGTAAATCACGTACCACAGTAACTAATTTACTCCGTTTAAATAATCTTAATGATGAAGTAAAAACATTACTTGAACATGGCGATATTGAAATGGGTCATGCTCGCGCCCTATTGGCTTTAAAAGATGATGAACAAACAACGACAGCGCGATCTGTAGTAGCAAAAGAATTAAACGTTCGTGAAACTGAAGCACTTATCAAAAAAATTCAAGAGCCTGTTAAAGTAAAAGAAGAAAAAGCAAAAGACCCTGATACAAAATCATTAGAACAAAATCTATCTGAAAAATTGGGTTCACAAGTTACTATTTCTCATAATACTAAAGGCAAAGGTAAGCTTGTTATATCGTATACAAACTTAGATGAACTTGATGGCATTGTTGCTAGGTTTGGTTCTTTTTAACCATTCATTACATCAATAATAAAAATTACATAATAATCGCACATAATGAGGGCAACCAGCGCCCTCTTTTGTTGCATTAGTGTTGTAATTAAGTATACTTGCGTCGGCTTTTTAAAGTTAAAGTAATCACTTTAAAAAACTATAAATAATACGAAAAGCTTCGTTTGGAGAATCTGGTGAGTTTCACTCAAAATAATGAACTTACCAAGGTTGGAAAACGTTTCGCATTTAAACAGATATTCGCTATGGTGTTTTCTGTTTTGTTATTAGCTTTCGTCACTTATTTTTATTGGGGTGTTGAATATGCAAAATCTGTGTTAGCGGGTGGCGCAGTAACAATAATTCCAAATATATTCTTTGCTTTAAAGGCGTTTAGATATGCTGGAGCAAGATCGTCGGAAAAAGTGATGGAATCATTTTATAGCGGCGAAAAAATGAAAATAGTATTAACGGCCATTTTGTTTGCGCTAGCCTTTAAATTTTTAGCGATACTGCCGTTACCATTTTTCACAAGTTTTTGTTTAGTAGTGGCAATGCCATTATTAACACCGTTTTTTATAAAACATTAGAATTTTAAACTTTAATCATTAGGAATCTTAATATGTCTGCTGCTGAAGTAACCAGCCAAGAATATATTAAACATCATTTGCAAAATCTTACTGTTGGAGAAGGCTTTTGGGCTCTTCACATAGATACGCTAGGATGGTCAATATTTTTAGGCTTGGTCTTTTTAACCATTTTCCGCTCTGTAGCTAAAAAAGCGGAAGCTGGCGTACCTGGAAAATTGCAATGTGCTGTTGAAATGATCGTTGAATTTGTTGACGACAGTGTTAAAAGTACATTTCATGGTAAAAACCCAGTTATTGCTCCTTTAGCATTAACTATATTTGTATGGGTTTTATTAATGAATGCAATGGATTGGGTACCAGTTGATTTAATCCCACGTATTTTTGAGTTGTTCGGTGTTCATTACATGAAAGCTGTACCAACAACCGATCCAAATATGACTTTTGCCTTAGCATTAGGTGTATTTGTATTAATTATTTACTATTCAATCAAAGTTAAAGGTATTGGTGGGTTCATTAAAGAACTTACGACTCAACCTTTTGGTCATTGGTCTTTATATCCAGTGAACTTTATTCTTGAAATGGTTACTTTATTAGCTCGTCCATTATCACTTGCGTTACGTTTATTCGGTAACTTATATGCGGGTGAGTTAATATTTTTACTTATTGCGACAATTGGTTTATTTCAATTGCCAGTACACTTTTTATGGGCAGCTTTCCACTTGCTGGTTATCCCATTACAAGCGTTTATTTTCATGATGCTAACGATTTTATATTTGAGTCTAGCTCACGAAGATCATTAATTTTTTTGCTCTTTCTTAGGTAAAACTAATCAAGGGCATGAATACAAGTTTCAACCTTAGTTTTTTTAACTTTTAACATTAAATAATATCGGAGATAAATATGTTATATATCGCTGTTGCTTTATTAATCGGTCTAGGTGCTCTTGGTACTGCGATTGGTTTTGGTTTACTTGGTGGCAAATTCTTAGAGTCTGCTGCACGTCAACCTGAATTAGCACCTCAACTTCAAGTGAAAATGTTCATCGTAGCAGGTCTTATCGATGCTATCGCGATGATCGGTGTTGCTATCGGCTTATACCTATTATTCGCAGTTGGCGCTTAATTTTTTAAGCTGTTTTTTAACGCGAATTTGAATAGGAGATACATAAATGAATCTTAATGCTACCCTCATCGGTGAATTAATCGCATTTATCGTATTCGTAATTTTTTGTATGAAGTATGTATGGCCACCAATTATTGGTGCCATCGAAGCTCGTCAAGCAACTATTGCTGACGGACTTGCTGCTTCAGACCGTGCTGCCAAAGATCTTGAGCTTGCTCAAGAAAAAGCAACTGCACAACTAAAAGAAGCGAAAGCGCAAGCAGCTGAAATTATTGAAGCTGCTAAAAAGCGTGAAACGCAATTAGTTGAAGAAGCTGCTGAAAAGGCACATGCTGAGAAAGAAAAAATCTTAGCTGCAGGTCATGCAGAAATAGAGACTGAACGTAACCAAGCGAAAGAAGAATTACGCCAACAAGTGGCCATTCTTGCGGTAGCAGGTGCTGAGAAAATTCTCGAGCGTTCAATTGATGCCGCTGCACATAGCGACATTTTAGATAAACTTGTAGCTGAACTTTAAGAGGGAATGAGCTTATGTCTGAATTGACAACCGTCGCTCGTCCCTACGCTAAGGCAGCGTTCGATTTTGCTGTAGAAGCAAAGGCAATAGATGCTTGGCATGAAATGCTAGTATTTGCTGCTGAAGTTTCTCAAGATGCCACTATTACAGAATATCTTTCTGGTGGTGCATCTGTTGAACAAGCGACTGATATATTTTTAAAAGTTTGTGATGTTCAATTAGATAGCAATGGTCAAAACTTAATTAAAGTGATGGCTGAAAATCAACGCTTGTTGGTGCTACCACAGGTACTTGTTCAATTTAGTGAATTAAAAGCTGAATTTGAAAAAGAAATATCTGTCGATGTTACCTCTGCTGTGAAACTAAAAGTAGCGCAACAGAAAGTAATTAGCGCCGCGCTTGAAGAGCGTTTGGCAAGAAAAGTAAAACTCAATTGTAATGTTGATAAAAACATAGTTTCGGGCTTAGTAATAAAAGCTGGTGACTTAGTGATAGATGGTTCTATTAGAGGTAAATTGAACCGTTTAGCAACAACAATGCAATCCTAACGGGGAACAGAGTATGCAACTGAATTCCACTGAAATCGCTGAACTGATCAAAAATCGTATCGAACAGTTTGACGTAGTTAGTGAAGCTCGTAACGAAGGTACTATCGTTTCTGTAACAGATGGTATTATTCGAATCCATGGTCTTGCTGATGTAATGCAAGGCGAAATGATCGAACTTCCTGGCAATCGCTTCGCAATAGCGTTGAACCTTGACCGTGATTCGGTCGGTGCGGTTGTTATGGGTCCTTACGCGGATCTAGCTGAAGGCGTGAAAGTTAAATGTACTGGTCGTATTTTAGAAGTACCAGTAGGACGCGGTTTATTAGGCCGTGTTGTTAATACATTAGGTGAGCCAATTGACGGAAAAGGACCAATCGAAAACGATGGTTTTGCTCCTGTTGAAGTATTAGCTCCTGGTGTAATTGATCGTAAATCTGTTGATGAGCCAGTTCAAACTGGTATTAAATCAATCGATTCAATGATTCCAATTGGTCGTGGTCAACGTGAACTTATTATCGGTGACCGTCAAATTGGTAAATCAGCGATCGCATTAGATGCAATTATTAACCAGAAAAACACTGGTATTAAGTGTGTGTACGTAGCAATTGGTCAGAAAGCTTCTACTGTTGCGAACTTAGTTCGTTCATTAGAAGAGCACGGCGCGTTAAGTAATACTATCGTTGTTGTTGCTTCTGCTTCTGAAGCTGCTGCACTACAGTACTTATCAGCTTACTCTGGTTGTACTATGGGTGAATACTTCCGTGACCGCGGTGAAGATGCACTAATCGTATATGATGATTTGTCAAAGCAAGCTGTTGCTTACCGTCAAATTTCATTACTTTTACGTCGTCCGCCAGGCCGTGAAGCATACCCAGGTGACGTTTTCTATCTACACAGTCGCTTATTAGAACGTGCTGCTCGTGTAAACGAAGCATACGTTGAACGTTTCACAAATGGTGAAGTTAAAGGCAAAACAGGTTCTTTAACTGCTTTACCAATTATCGAAACGCAAGCGGGTGATGTATCTGCATTCGTACCAACTAACGTAATATCAATTACCGATGGTCAGATTTTCTTAGAATCTAACTTATTTAACTCAGGTATTCGTCCTGCTGTTAACGCCGGTATTTCTGTATCACGTGTTGGTGGTGCCGCTCAAACGAAAATCATCAAGAAATTAGGTGGTGGTATCCGTTTAGCATTAGCACAATATGCCGAACTAGCAGCCTTTGCTCAATTTGCTTCTGACTTAGATGACGCGACTCGTGCTCAATTAGAGCATGGTCAACGTGTAACTGAGTTGATGAAACAAAAACAATACAGCCCATTGTCTATAGCTGAAACTGCTGTTTCGTTATTTGCTGCTGAAAAAGGTTACTTAAACGATATAGCTATCGATAAAGTAGTTGATTTCGAAGATGCATTACGTTCATACGTAAACAATGATCACGCTGAGTTGATGGCTACTATCAACGAAAAAGGCGACTATAACAAAGATATCGAGTCTGGTTTAGCGAAAGCGATTGAAGCTTTCAAAGCAACTCAAACTTGGTAATTTGGTTAACCTTTTCGGAGAATAGTCATGGCTGGTGGTAAAGAGATTAAATCAAAGATCGGAAGTGTAAAAAATACACAGAAGATCACCAGCGCGATGGAAATGGTTGCAGCAAGCAAAATGCGCAAAGCGCAAGATAGCATGGCTGCCTCTCGTCCATACGCTGAAAATATGCGAAATGTGATCGGTCACATCGCGCTTGGTAATTTAGAATATCGTCATCCATATATGGAAGAACGAGAAGCCAAGCGTGTAGGTTATATCGTAGTCTCAACAGACCGTGGTTTGTGTGGTGGTTTAAATATTAATTTATTTAAACAAGTACTTGCTGATGCTGGTAAACAGCAATCAGCAGGCGCCGAAGTTGAATTTGCTGTAGTTGGATCTAAAGCTACTTCATTTTTCAACAATATGGGCGCCAAAGTCGTTTCACAAATTTCAGGATTAGGTGACAACCCTTCTCTTACTGACTTAGTTGGTAGTGTTAAGGTGATGTTAGATGCCTATGACAATGGTGAGATAGATAGATTGTTCATTGTGTATAACAAATTTGTTAATACAATGACGCAAAAACCGACAATCGATCAACTTTTACCTTTGCCGAAGTCAGATGATGACGCAATTAAGCATCGCTGGGATTTTATATACGAACCTGATGCTCAAGCTTTGCTTGAACAATTATTAGTTCGTTATACAGAATCTCAAGTATATCAAGGTGTGGTTGAAAACCTCGCATGTGAACAAGCCGCTCGTATGGTTGCTATGAAATCAGCAACAGATAACGCGGGTGACTTAATTGATGATTTACAATTGGTATATAACAAAGCACGTCAAGCAGGTATTACTCAAGAATTGGGTGAAATTTGTGCTGGCGCTGCAGCGGTATAAGCAAAGGTTCTTGATTTATTTATTAGTAAATAAGAGCACAGATTAGAGGATTAAACATGAGTACAGGTAAAGTCGTCCAAATCATTGGCGCAGTTGTGGATGTAGAATTTCCACAAGATGCTGTACCTCAGGTATATGACGCATTAAATGTAACTGAAGGTGACCTTTCAGGCTTAGTACTAGAAGTACAACAGCAATTAGGTGGTGGCGTTGTACGAGCTATCGCTATGGGTTCATCAGACGGTTTGCGTCGTGGTCTGAACGTATTAAACACAGGTGATAACATCCAAGTACCAGTAGGTACATCTACATTGGGTCGCATCATGAACGTATTGGGTGAGCCTATCGATGAAGCTGGCCCAATCGGCGAAGAAGAAAGATGGTCAATTCACCGCGAAGCGCCAGCATATGCTGACCAAGCGATGTCTAATGAGCTTCTAGAAACTGGTATTAAAGTAATCGATTTAGTTTGTCCATTCGCTAAGGGTGGTAAAGTAGGTTTATTCGGTGGTGCTGGTGTTGGTAAAACCGTTAACATGATGGAACTTATTCGTAACATCGCGATTGAGCATAGCGGCTACTCAGTATTTGCTGGGGTAGGTGAGCGTACTCGTGAAGGTAACGATTTCTACCATGAAATGAACGATTCTAACGTACTTGATAAAGTATCGTTAGTTTACGGCCAAATGAACGAGCCTCCAGGAAACCGTTTACGCGTAGCGTTTACTGGTTTGACTATGGCTGAAAAATTCCGTGACGAAGGTCGTGACGTATTATTTTTCGTAGATAACATCTACCGTTACACACTTGCTGGTACTGAAGTATCTGCATTGTTAGGTCGTATGCCATCGGCTGTTGGTTATCAACCAACACTTGCTGAAGAAATGGGTGTTCTTCAAGAACGTATCACTTCTACTAAGAAGGGTTCAATCACTTCAATCCAAGCGGTATACGTACCAGCGGATGATTTGACCGATCCATCTCCAGCAACAACCTTTGCTCACTTAGATTCAACGGTTGTATTAAGTCGTGATATCGCTGCAAAAGGTATTTACCCTGCGGTTGATCCATTGGATTCAACATCACGCCAGCTCGATC
>JAQWHO010000269.1 GCA_029249355.1 Thalassotalea sp. | reverse complement strand
TCAATTGATGAAAGAGAGTTTTCAAAAGTTGTTTATTATGCAGACAGACATTTATTAAATAAGGCATTAACTCCCCTTCATGCCAATATTTTAAGGATGAAAGGTGAAGCGCTATTAAGTTTGCTTGAATTTAAAGAAGCTGAAACTTTCTTTAAAGGCTTATTAGATACTTATAAACATGCTTGGGTATATATCGGTTATGTTAAATCATTATTAAAGCAGGGGCGAATTGACGAAATTCACGACATGTTGATTACGTTGTCAAAAAAACCAGAAACGCGTTTCGCGACTCATGACATGCTTGCTCAATATCATATTGAACATGAAAAATATGATTTAGCGTACGAAGAAATACGAATAGCTGCAACGCTCTCACCGCGTAATATTGAACGAAACAAAAAGAGCTGGGATTTAGCAAGGCTAAATCATGATCATCATGGTCAATATCAAGCAACAAAGAATATTGCTAGAAATGCGAAAAATTCTATTCATGATTCACCTGTAATTTTATTGAATGTTATACGTGCAGGTATTGATTTAGCGTGTACGATTACCGATGGCAGTGCAGAAACGTTATTAAAGCAGTCCGAAGCGCATATAAAACAACTAGAGCGTGATTATGACGATGCGCACTTATTTAAAGAGCAAATTACCGTTGCACAAGCACGTATCTTAAATGCGAAAGATAATGTGGAAAAAGCTAAACGCCTAGTAGATAATCAGGTTTCCATTCGTCCAACTGAGTTAATTGAAGATAACCTTGATAAAGTTAAGGTATACCATGAATTAGGCATGCGAGAAGAAGCTATGCTGTTATTAGACTCGATAAAAAATCAAATTTCGGGTGATTCGCTGACCAGTCAAGTCGTCAATAAATATGTAGAACAAGAAATACAAGAGCGCTCAGATATTCACTTTACCCCTAAGCAGTTACACGATATGGCTGTTGAGCATTATCAGAAAAAACGCTTTAAACCGGCTTTAGAGTCTGTGATACAAGCAATACAACTTGCGCCAAACAGTATAAAATTTTCAATCAGCTTGCTAAAAATCATCACAACAATGAAAGAAGAAGATAATCTAGATAATCAATATCTAGAATATGCGGATACGGCGATAGCATTATTTGAACAATCAAAAGTAGATGGAAAAACAGCAGAAGCTGTGGAGCTAGTCAAAGAGAAATGGCTGAGTTTTTTTAGGTCGTAATTAATATTTTACTTTCACCTATTACAGGCGCTTAAATTTAAGCATCTCTTGTTAAGCCTTTTTCAATTGAACGTATTAATCGTCCAGATAATCTTTCATTCTTAACAATGAAAGGGGGATTTTCTTGATGAGTTTTCTGTTTCAGCTTTTGCTGGTCAATTGCCCATTCAATATGTTCAGAAACCATGGGAGTTGCATGTTCTAACCGTTGTTCAAGTGCGATAATAATCTCATTATGATATTCAGCATTGCCAAGCCCTACAGCAATATTTCGTTGCCAACACTCAAAACCAATGCGTCGAATTGGAGAACCTTCCGTTTTACTTAAAAATGTTTTTTCATTCCAGGAAAATAACGTTAATAAATCGATATTATCTAAATTCTGCCTCGGTTGAAAATTACCTTGAGTAGTGAGCTGAGCAAATTTGTTCCACGGACAAATTAATTGGCAATCATCACAACCATAAACTCTATTGCCAATTGACGCTCTATATTGCTCAGGGATCGCATCGCGTAATTCTATGGTTAAATAAGAAATACATTTACGAGCGTCAACGACATAAGGCTCAACAATTGCTTGAGTCGGGCAAATTTTGATACAAGAAACACAACTACCACATAGGTTCTCGCTCTTATTGGCAACGGGAAGTGGTATATCAACTAACAATTCGCCTAAAAAGAACCAAGAACCTGCGTCTTCATTAATTAATAAGGTGTGTTTTCCAACCCAGCCAAGGCCTGCTTTTTCAGCTAGAGGCCGCTCTAAAATAGGCGCGGAATCAACAAAAGGGCGATAATTAAATTGCTGACAATATTGTTCAATTTTTTCACCAAGTTGTTTTAATCTTTTTCTCATTAATTTGTGATAATCACGGCCTAATGCGTATCGACTAATGTAAGCTTTATTTTTATTCTTTAAGGTTTGGGCAAACTTTGCGTCCTTAGGTAAATAATCCATACGAGCACTGATCACTCTAATGGTATCAGGCACAAGTTCATTTGCTCTGGCACGCATTAAGCCGTGCTTTTCCATGTAGTCCATATCACCGTGATAATTATTTTCCAGCCATTTCGATAAAGCTTTTTCGTGTGACGATAAATCTATATCACTAAAGCCAACTTGTGAAAATCCCAGTTCTTGTCCCCAAAACTTGATTTTTTCTGTTAAATCTTGATAGTTGATAGTTGAAGCCGTCATGAAAAGTGAGTGTTAAATGTTAGTGAAAACCTTGTCGGAAAGTTTACCACAAAGAGCGTATAGCGCGACACAAGTACTAGAAAATGAAGAAAAGGTATCTTTAAGCCAAAGTATTCCTATGTTTGACTTAATGGAAAAAGCGGGCCGATCGTGTTTTAGTTTTATTCAAGAAAATTATCAAAGCGTCAGTAATATTTTAGTACTTTGCGGCAAAGGAAATAATGGTGGCGATGGTTTTGTTATTGCTCGATTAGCACAAGAAATGGCAATGAACGTGACGGTTTATTTGTGTGCTGACAGCGAAAATTTAGTCGGAGATGCAAAAACAGCTTTTGATCATTTACAAAAAACGAATGCGACTATCATTTTTCAAAGTGAGCTTCAGTTAACCAATGAATTTTTACAAGACAATCAATATGACATTATTATTGATGCGTTATTTGGTATTGGCTTTAAAGAAATTTTAACATCTGAATATATTGCGCTTATTAATGTTGTGAACGATTATCAAGCAAAAGTAATCAGTGTCGATGTTCCCTCAGGTGTTGATGCAACAACGGGGCATGTTACCACTACAGCGATTGTTGCAGACATCACCATAACTTTTATCGTTTTCAAACAAGGGTTATTAACCGGTAAAGCGGCTCACTATGTTGGTCAGCTATATTTAGCTGACTTAACGCTTGGTGAACATTTTCAACAAGCGGTTTTTTCATCAGTAATAATACAAGGACAAAATAGTATTCCCAAAGGTCCTAACCGCAAAGCGACCAGTCATAAAGGTGATATTGGTTTATTATTAACGGTTGGTGGAAATGAAGGAATGCCCGGCGCAATTCGTTTAGCAAGTGAGGCAGCATTGCGTTCTGGAGCATCATTAGTTGCTGTATCTTGTCATCTAAAGAATCAATCAATAGTGCTAAACGGGCGTCCCGAATTGATGCTTGCACCAAGTGAATCCCTTCAACTAATTAACAGTTACCCTTATCAAAAAGCAAAGGTGATGTTGTGTGGACCAGGGTTAGGGAGAAAGACTTGGTCTAAAGGGTTATTTAAACAAGTACTAGCCAGTCAAAAGCCTTGTGTTTTAGATGCGGACGCACTGCACTTATTAGCAGAAAACTCACAACGTCACGATAATTGGGTGTTAACTCCTCATCCTGGTGAAGCAGCAGTTTTGTTGAATTGTTCTATAGCAGATATTGAAAAAGACAGGTTTAAAGCCGTTAGAAATATTTCGCAACAATATGGAGGTGTGTGCATATTAAAAGGCGCTGGTAGTCTAATTTCTGATGGCGAAAGTGTTTGGATAAATACCAGTGGGAATTCAGGTATGGCTTCTGGTGGCATGGGGGATGTTTTATCAGGTATAATCGCGGCATTAATAATGCAATTATCAAATACTAAAGATGCTGCGCGTCTGGCTGTTTTTATTCATGGCTGCTCCGCAGATATTATTGCTAAAAGAAAGGGTAAAATAGGTATGCTTGCAAGTGATCTATTTCCTGAAATTCAACGACTTATTAATCAAGGTACTTTTTCAATTTCATGAATAATAACGTAATCACTTACCGCTGTACTTTTTCTTTGACTGATGAACAAGCGACCGTTGCCATGGGTAAACAAATAGCCGCTATTGTAAAAGATGAACTTAAACAAGGAATTGTTGCCTACTTAAATGGCGATTTGGGGGCAGGAAAAACCACAATTACACGTGGTTTTGTGCAAGGTATGGGGCATATTGGCCATGTAAAAAGCCCTACCTATACCTTAGTTGAACCCTATGATTTAGCTGATTGGCAAGTTTATCATTTTGATTTATATCGACTTGGCGATCCTGAAGAGTTAGAGTTCATGGGGATCCGTGATTATTTTAATGAAAACTGTTGCTGTTTTATTGAATGGCCAGAAAAAGGTTCTGGGCTGTTGGCTAATCCCGACATTACCATTAACATGGCTTATCAGGACGAACAAAGAGTGGTTGAGTTTCAAGCGCATTCACCTCTCGGAAAAAGTTTATTATTAGCGTTAGCAAATTCAAACATTGTTTAGAATGAAAAGAGGTTATACGAAATGACGCGTTGCGTTATCAGTCGATATTTAACTACAATTTTTACCTTTTACTTTGCCATGATAAGTACTGTTTATGCTGCTCAATCAAGTAATAGTATCGATGGTATTCGTGTTTGGCCAGCGCCTGAAAATACTCGAATAGTGTTTGATTTAAAAAATACACCTGACTATACCTATTTCAGTTTAGCTAACCCTCAACGTTTAGTGATTGATTTTCAATCCACTCAAAATTTAGTAAAACTTCAAGCACTTGCTGAGAATGACAAAAGAATCAAAACAATTCGCACTTCTAAAGCAAAAAATAAAGGTGCGACTCGTTTAGTTTTAGACTTACATGAAAAATATACATTAAATGTATTCCCTTTAGCGCCTGCAGGGCAATACGGTAATCGTTTAGTCATTGACTTATTTGATGAGAGCCGTGTTTCACAAAGCATTCAAACTTCAAATAAAAATGATAAACGCGATATTGTTATCGCCATAGTTGCTGGGCATGGTGGTGAAGATCCTGGCTCTATTGGCCCAAAAGGCACTTATGAAAAACACGTTACGTTGAAAATAGCGAAAAGATTAGCCGCACTGATAGATCAACAAAAAGGCTTGAAGGCTGCGATGATCCGAACTGGTGATTATTATGTTAATCATAATCGCAAAACGACACTTGCTAGAAAAAATAAAGCAGATTTGTTAATTTCTATTCATGCGGATGCTTTCACATCGTCAAAACCAAATGGTGCTTCAGTACTTGTGCAATCGTCTCGACGCGCAAATTCTGAATTCACACGTTGGATAGCGAATCGTCAAAAAGAGTCTGAATTGTTAGGCGGTGCTGGCGATACCATTAAAATGACAAAGGATAAAAATTTAGCGATAACGTTAGCGGACATGAAAAAAGAATACACAATGGCGAGCAGTTATGAATTTGCAGAGCATGTGATCAATCAGCTTAAAAAAGTCACCAAATTACACAAGAAAAAACCAGAAGGGTTAAGTTTAGCGGTATTGAAATCTTCTGATATTCCATCTGTGCTCATCGAAACAGGTTTTATTTCTAATCACCGAGAAGAAAGAAATTTAAATTCTCCCGCTCATCAGCAAAAATTGGCCAAAGCTATTTTTAAATCAGTCGATAATTATTTTTCCAGCAATGCACCTGATGGAACTTATTATGCGTCGGTTCGTTATAAAAAACATAGAGTCACTCGAGGCGAGTCACTTTCGGTGGTTGCTCAGCGTTACAATGTTTCCGTGGGTAAGTTAAAATCCGTTAACAATTTAAATTCAAATGTTGTTCGCATTGGACAAACATTGAAAATTCCTCGTGCAGATTAAGAATCAAACGCCTTTATGACCATTGAAATTCTTCCGGCTCGTCTTGCGAACCAAATTGCTGATGGTGAAGTAGTAGAGCGTCCAGCTTCTGTTGTAAAAGAGCTCGTAGAAAATAGCTTAGATGCTGGCGCAACAACCATTAAAATTGATATCGAAAAAGGCGGCGCTAAACGAATTCGTATTAGTGATAATGGCAAAGGTATTGTAAAAGACGAATTAACCTTAGCGCTTAGTCGGCATGCTACGAGTAAAATTAAAAATTTAAATGACCTTGAAGGTATTAGCTCGTTAGGATTTCGTGGCGAAGCACTTGCCAGTATTAGTTCGGTGGCTCGATTAACTTTAACGTCGAAACCTCAAAAGCAAGAAAGTGCTTGGCAAGCTTGTGCGCAAGGTCGAGATATGAATGTTGCAATCAATCCTGCAGCGCATTCTGATGGCACAACAATCGATGTGGTTGATTTATTTTTTAATACACCAGCACGCCGCAAATTTATGCGTACTGAAAAAACTGAATTTTCTCATATTGAAGAAGTGATCAAACGTATTGCACTAGCGCGTTTTGATGTCGCGTTTACCTTAACGCATAATCAGAAAGTGATTCGTCAATATCGTATTGCGACAACGTTAAATCAAAAAGCGAAACGGGTTGCGCAAGTTTGTGGTCAATCATTTATTGATAATGCTTTGCAGGTTGATTGCCAGCACGACGGTTTAAGCTTGTCTGGTTGGATAGCGAGTCCAAGCTTTAACCGAAAACAAAATGACTTGTGCTACAGCTACGTGAATGGTCGCATGATGAGAGATAAGTTGATCAATCATGCTATTCGACAGTCATTCAACGAAATGCTGCCTGAAGATACATATCCTGCGTTTGTGTTATTTCTTTCTCTTGATGTGCGTGATGTCGATGTTAATGTGCATCCGGCAAAGCATGAAGTACGTTTTCATCAAGGAAGATATGTACATGATTTTATTTATTCAGTGTGTCATCAAGCATTAGTTAACCATACTCAAAATATTCACCTCGATAACGATGTTATTTATGAAACTAATGAAGAGAAAGAATATCAAGAAAGTTCTAATCAAGTTGAGCATAAATCTTCAGTAGAATATTCTTTTGAACAACAAAACTCTGCGGTGAATCAGGCAAGTGCTCAAGTTCAAGAGTATGTTAAACCGTTAAGTTATGAAAAAAACACCGGTCAAAGCTCGCAAGGTCATTATGCCTATCAACCATCTTCTCCAGCGAGCTTTCAAGGAAAAGCACATGTTTCTGAAGTGGCAAGTCGAGCTTATCAAACATTAATGACACCAATTTCTGAACCTGCCCAGAAAGAAACAAGTTCATCAGGAAATAATGCTTTTCCAAAAATACCTTTACAATTTGTTGAGCCAAATTTTGCGATTTATGTTGAAGGTAACCAACCTAAATTATTGTCGTTAGAGAAATTAGAAGCGCGGATAAATGCCCTTAAAATTACTCAACAGTGGCAAAAGGGACTTACAAGTCAGCCA
>JAQWHO010000268.1 GCA_029249355.1 Thalassotalea sp. | reverse complement strand
TCGCTGATCATCCCTACGGAAATGATCCATTTAGTTTTTTCCTGTCTAAATTGTTGAATAATATTAGTTGGCTCATTTTCTCGGTAAGTCACAACAACGGCATCTTCGTTAAAGCAGGCTTTCATTAATGTTGAAATTTGTTTTGCATGGTCAACAGACGACGCAACAATTAACCCAGCGGCGTCAGAGCTTTTAACTTTAATTGAATTTAGTTTTTTCTGTGCCGACGAAATTACATATTTAATGACTTTTTCATTTTCAATGATTTCCTGATAAGGAATGATTGATTGCGATAATAAACACTTAAAGCTAGTAAATGTTTTCGTTTCATCGTCATCAACCACTGAAATGTTATTATTATCCACCGCAATTATCTGTGGTACACGGCAAACATCATCTTGAATTGCTTGTGCAAGCCCATAGACATAATCACATGATATTATATTGCTCGGGTGCATGTAGTTTGAAAGAACAATTGGGGCAGCATCTGAGCGCCAAGGCGTTCCTGTTAACGCCAATGTATACTTGGCCTTATCTTGAATATTCAATATTATTTGCTCGCCCCATGCATTCGCATTATCAATAGTAGAGCCAGCACAATGGTGGATCTCATCAAAAATAACGAACACTCGGTACCTTTCAAATAACTGCCAAAAATTGGCATCGAGGTACTGCAAGCTTTGGTAGGTAAGTGAGTGTCCTTTTGCCCCTAGTAAACCATCAAATCGTTCGTTAATTCTTACCTGTAAACTTTGACTGAAATCTTGAGATACAATGGATGAGGGTGAAAAACAAATAATTAGATCAACTAAGTTGTTTTTTAACAACCGATCGCCCAATTCAGATGCCATCAAGGTTTTACCCGCGCCAGGTGTTGCTAAGGCTAAAAAGTGATTTTTGCCACTTAGATATTGTTTTATAGCTTTATGAATACAGTCAACTTGCCATTGTCTTAATTTCATTTATCTATTTGCCACTTTCATTGATCAACTTTTCTACCGCTTTAATTTGCCCGAGCAACCTAGAGTTTTGTTCACGTGCACTGTTGTACTTAGGTTGTAATAATTCATATAGATCTGGGAAATCATCACAAAGTTTCTTATATTCATTGGACTCTCCATAACTGATAAGTAACTCATTTTTATAATGATTTAAACGCTCCTGAAGAGATACTTGTATTGGTTTATCTGATGAATTAGTTTGGCTATTATCATTACATTCTTCAAGAGAGCTATAAGTAATTTCACTCACATTAAATAAACTTGTTTTAATGAACGTTGTGATCTCTTTTTTCTTTGATACTGTTTTTCTAAGCCAGCCATTATTTACTAATTTAACAAGTTCTGCATAAACAAATCGGCGTGCATCGCTGGGGATTAAGTTTTTATCCGAATGCATAGTTATATATGCAGCTCTTAGCTCTACAGCAGAAAAATGGTCAAAATTAGGGGCTGATATAATTTGCCCCAGTAATCTGTTTAGTTTCATTTGATATCCAAGAGAATTATTAAGGAAAATTTATTGCAGATTAAGTTTCAATATTTCACTGCCAAACTAAAATACCGATTATATTCGGTGGAGTTAATAACTGCAACTATAGATAGTTTGTCTTCTCTTTGGAGGAGATTAATGGAAAGTAGAACATTAGCTATCGAATTTGGTAAAAGAGTAAGAAATAAGCGTAAAGCTCTTGGAATTACTCAAGAGAATTTAGCGCTCCTTTGTAAGTTTGATCGAACTTACGGAGGTATAATTGAAAGAGGAGAAGTAAATATTACCCTTGAAAAAGTTTACCGACTTGCTGCTGTATTAGAGTGTGATGTAACTGATTTGCTACCTTAATTATTGATACTGTACTTCGAGACCCTGTAACACATTTTGTGTAACCGCCAGTGTTAAATAACATCTTTTAATCGGTCTTCGAATTCGATCATAAATCGATTGAGGGCCGATTTCCAATTTCTTATCGGCATCGTCCATTTTTTAGATGCTTGCTCAATGGCTAAGTAAATCACCTTTTTAGCTGAATCGTCATGTGGAAACAACTTACGCTTCTTGATGGCTTTACGGATAACTGAGTTTAGCGACTCAATGGCGTTAGTCGTGTAAATTGCTTTTCTGATATCTTCAGGGTAATGAAAGATAGTTCTAACATTTTGCCAGTTATTACGCCAGGAGCGAGATATATTGGGGTATTTGCTGTCCCAACGCTGCTCGAATTGGTCTAAGGCCATTAAGGCTTCATCTTCAGTGACGGATTGATAGATACGCTTTAGATCAGCAGTGATGGCCTTGTAGTCTTTCCATGGCACGAACTTCAACGAATTTCGCACCATATGTACGATACAGAGCTGAATTTGCGTATCAGGGTAAACGGTATTAATCGCATCAGGGAAACCTTTAAGACCATCAACACAAGCGATAAGGATATCTTTAACACCACGATTTTGAAGCTCGGTCAGCACGTTAAGCCAGAATTTAGCGCCTTCGTTTTCTGATATCCACATGCCCAATAGTTCTTTATGACCTTCGATATTAACGCCTAATGCCAGATAAATAGCTTTATTAATGACGTGTTTATCTTGGCGCACTTTAACCACTAAGCAATCGAGGTAGACGATTGGGTAGACAGCATCGAGTGGCCGTGCTTGCCATTCAACAACTTGAGCGATAACCGCATCAGTAACGCGCGAAATCAATGTCGGCGAGACATCCGCATCGTACATTTCCTTGAATGTAGAAACGATTTCCCGTGTTGTCATCCCTTTAGAATACAGATATAAAATCTTGTCATCCATTGAAGTAAAACGAGTTTGATTCTTTTTCACCAGCTGTGGTTCAAAGCTAGAATCTCTATCTCGTGGCGTGTCTAAATCAACTTCACCATCTTCAGTGCGAATGGTTTTGGCT
>JAQWHO010000267.1 GCA_029249355.1 Thalassotalea sp. | reverse complement strand
TTCTTATACGAATGACGTAGAAGCCTAGTGTGCATTAGTTGAATGTATTTAGGCAAGGGGTCTCCTGAGCCGGCTTGACATGCGATATTGAAGTCCCAATAAACCACTAACCACCAAAAAACCCTATAACCTATTGAATTTCAGTTATAAATTAGCTTAACTCTATATATGGCGAGTGTAATATTTCAGAAGGATATTTATATTTGTGTAATGTTGTGTAATATTTTATCCGCCGAAAAAATATTGATATTTGTTGTTTAACCAAGCACTGACTTCACTTTTAGACGAATCAGAATATATAAATTAGAATTTCAGTGAATGTAAATTATATGAATAGTAATCATGAATATAGTGTTGTTTGAGCTTATTTATATATATGGAAAACAAAACATCAGTTTATAATCATAAGGAAACTGAAATATATTCAGTCATTTAACTTTTTTATACGTTAGCTGGTCGCTCTTTGCTTTCACCAAGGCTTTTTTCATTTTAGTGTTATAGTAAATTAAAATAACAATAACCACTATGGTGACATATGAATAATCTGCTCAAAGCATTACTCTCTGCATCCTTATTAATTTCCAGTTGTGATGTACTAGCATTTAAATCTGATGATTCAGATGATAAAACACACTTTAATAGCAAAACGTTTAAAGCAATGGAACTTCGTAATATTGGCCCTGCTTATATGTCAGGTCGAATTTCAGATATTGCTATTGACCAAAAAAATCCTTCAACCTGGTACACCGCCGTTGCATCTGGTGGTGTCTGGAAAACCATAAATGCAGGAACGACTTGGACACCAATATTTGATAAACAATCGGTTTACTCAACAGGTGATGTCACGATAGACCCGAGCAATTCCGATATTATCTGGGTTGGCACGGGTGAAAATAATGGTGGTCGTCATATCAGTTTTGGTGATGGTGTTTATAAATCATTAGACGGTGGTAAAACATGGCAAAATATGGGACTCAAAAAATCTGAGCATATTTCCGATATTATTATTCACCCCACTAATTCCAATATTGTTTGGGTTTCAGCACAAGGCCCCTTATGGAGCAGTGGCGGTGAGCGTGGCTTATACAAAACAAAGGATGGCGGTAAAAGCTGGGATCAAGTGCTAGTACCTGAAGATAAATGGACGGGTGTCACATCTCTACTTATCGACCCTAAAGATCCTGACAAATTATATGCTGCAACTTGGTCTAGACAACGCACCGTAGCAGCATATGTTGGTACTGGTCCTGCTTCAGGGATCCATACATCGAATGATGGAGGTGAAACGTGGAAAGAGCTAAAGACTGGCTTACCAAAAGGAAACATGGGTAAAATTGGTATGGCAATTTCGCCGACTAACCCTAACGTAATATACGCGACTATCGAAACAGATAACCGTAAAGGAGGTTTTTACCGCTCGGCTAATAAAGGTGAAAGCTGGATCAAAATGTCGGATGAAGTCGGTGGCGGTACAGGGCCTCATTATTATCAAGAAATTTTTGCCGACCAACATCAGTTTGACCGTGTTTATATTGCCAGTAACTACAGTAAAGTATCGAATGATGGTGGAAAAACTTGGAAACCTATTAGTGCTAAACGAAAGCACGTAGACGATCATGCATTTGCGTTCCATCCTACAGATCCTGACTTTGTTTTGATTGGATCCGATGGCGGTATTTACATGTCACATGATCGCATGAAAAACTGGCGGTTCATGGCGAATTTACCACTCACACAATTTTATAAAGTAGCACCAGATGACGCTACGCCTTTCTACATGGTATACGCCGGAGCACAAGATAATTCTACACAAGGTGGTCCTTCACGTACTAAACGCAAAGATGGAATCAAAAACAAAGATTGGTTTTTAACCCTTGGTGGCGACGGTCATCAACCCGCGGTTGAACCAGGAAACCCTGATATTATGTATTCTCAGTGGCAGCAAGGTAACTTGATGCGCCATGATCTAAAAACTCGTGAGAATGTTTACATTAAGCCTCAGCCAAAGATTAATGATAACGCAGAGCGTTATAACTGGGATGCGCCAATTAACGTGTCATCTCACGATCCGAAACGTATTTATCATGCCTCTCAACGAGTTTGGCGTTCAGATGATCGTGGTGATAGCTGGACACCAATATCAGACGATTTAACAAAAAACGAAAACCGTATGCACATGCCTATGATGGGACGAACTTGGTCAGTTGAAGCAGGCTGGGACATTTATGCTATGTCCAATTATCATACGATAGCTAACTTTAGTGAAAGTCCAATTGATGAAAATATTTTGTGGGTTGGTACGGATGATGGTCTTATTCAAGTGACGACCAATGGCGGTAAAACGTGGAAAAAAATAGACCTAGGTAAAGTGCGTGGCATTCCTGCTACCGCTTATGTTAATGATATTAGAGCCGATTTATATGATGCAAACACAGTGTATGTCGCACTTGATAACCACAAATATGGTGACTATAAGCCTTATCTTATCAAATCTACCAATCTTGGTAAGAAGTGGACATCATTAGCAGAGACTCTGCCAGAAAAACACTTAGTGTGGCGCATTGTTCAAGATCATGTAAACAAAGACTTAATGTTTATTGGTACTGAGTTCGGACTGTTTTTTACTGTTGATGGGGGTGAAAACTGGCTAGAATTAGATGGCGGCATCCCTACCATTTCAACACGTGATGTGAAAATCCAACGTCGTGAAAACGACTTGGTTGCTGGTACGTTTGGTCGTGGCATTTATATTCTTGATGATTATGCACCTTTGCGTGAATTAAATAAAAAATCGATGGAAAAAGAAGCATTGCTAATCGCACCTAGTCGCCCAGCAAAATGGTTTCGATTAGATGATAACCATGCAGATTCAGACGGCAACGATCGTTACACCGCTAAAAACCCTGCTCACGGTGCTACATTAACGTACTTTCTTAAAGAAAGTATTTTAACAGCAAAAGAAAAGCGCCAAGCTGCTGAAAAGAAAATGGTAAAAGATAAAAAATACCCTAAGTATCCTGCGTGGGAAGATATAGAAGTTGAAAATCAAGAGGCTAAGCCCGCGGTATATGTTGAAATAACCGACACATCTGGCACATTTATAAACCGGGTTCAAGGTAAAACAACTGAAGGAATACATCGTATTACTTGGGATATGAATTTTGCCAAACGTAGTGCAATAACCAGTAAAAAAATGTCTCCTTATCATCCATTAGCCAACGGTGTAATGGCGGCACCAGGCAAATATACAGCAACGCTTTATAAACGTGTAGGTAGTGCAGTTACGCAACTTGCAGATCCTGTTCAGCTCGAACTTCAGGCGATATATGACAATTCGCTAAGTGGCTCTAATGCTTCAGAAAGCGTTGAGTTCAATCAAGCAATAGCTGCTGCCGAAGGACAATCTTCAGCAACTAGTGCGATACTTAAAGAATTAGCTAACACCATGAAGGCTATCCGAAAAGCGCTTGATCAAACGCCAGCGGATGTTTCCCCGCTTGAACTAAAATTTGCGGCAATCCATACTGAAATAAATGCGATTACTCAAGAGTTAAGTGGTTTAAAATCTCGTGATCAAATGGGCGTTAAACCGGCTAATATACTAAGTAGACTTAGTTATGCAATGTCTGCTGTGGGTTCTTCTTATGGTCCAACGAAGCAACATCGCGAGCAGTTATCGTATGCTGAGAACGGACTAAAAGATGTGAGTCAACGCATAAAGTTATTGCAAGAAGTGACCATTCCAGCGTTACAAAATTCAATCATAGCTGCGTCTGGTCCATGGACAAAAGGCGCCACTATTAGCTCTAATTAATTTAACCATAATCAACAATAGACAAAACGGCACCCAAAAAAGGTGCCGTTTTTATTCATGATTAATTATGTCAGTATAACTAGTGATTTTCTGACTGATTTTACTAATATATTTAACTTTTCCCAAAGCGAACATACGATAGGCATTTCATCCACTTTTACCATAAACGAAAAAAGGGTAATAACATTACTGTTATTACCCTTTTTAAAATTTCAATTTAATACGCTAAGTATTTCAAATACTAGATTTTAATGATTTTCAGACACCATATTGATGGTATGTTTGCTTTAGGACAAAAATTTAGAGCGCATGGAAACAGTAGACTTAGAGCAACCTAGACATATATCATCCTTGATATTTAATCTAATTTAATATTAATGGCAGTTTAGAAAAAGGCTTCTCTTAAGTAAATCTGAGGTTACATTAGATTACAATACGCAACATATCACATACATTCCGCTCATATTGTTATCCTATTTTTTATCTTTAAATAGATTTTGTAGATTATTTCAACAAAACTATTATTTAAAGGATACAAAATGAAACTACCTCATTTATTATTACCATTATCGGCATTGACATTTTCTTGCTTCCAAGCAGATGCATTTTCCAGTGTTCAAATTCACAACAAACAACAAACTCGCATAATTGGTGGTGTAGAAGCAAAGAAGAGTAGCTATCCATTTATGACTGCATTAACTAGTCGTTCCAGTACTGAGATACAACCTTTTTGCGGTGCGTCCTATATTGGAGGACGTTATGTTATGACAGCTTCACATTGTGTTGAAGGAGCTTCTGCGAAAGAAATCGCTGTTTGGATAGGTGGACACGATACAACCAAACCTGAAGGTGGCCAGAGAATTAATGCGACTCAAATATACATGCACGAAGACTATGACACTAATATAATCAATAAGGACATTGCAATTATAGAGCTTGAAAAAGAAGTTCAGGGTGTAGTACCTATAAAGTTTTTAACGCCAGAGCTTGAATCATCGTTACAAGACGGGCGTATGTTAACGGTTATGGGCTGGGGAAACAGAAGTACTGAAGACGTAGATTTTCCAGAAGTACTTCATGAGACAAATGTAGCTTTATATAATATAGAAACTTGTAAGGCTAATTATACAGAAAACGGTGAAACAGGGATCACAGACTATATGATTTGTGCAGGGTTTGCAGAGGGCGGAAAAGATTCTTGCCAAGGAGATAGCGGCGGCCCTCTTGTGTTTAAACAAGATGACGAATGGTACCAAGCGGGAATTGTGAGTTTTGGTGACGGTTGTGCGGCTAAAAACAAGCCTGGGGTGTATACCCGTGTTGCGAAACTAAATTCTTGGATTAAAGCTAAAATGGCCGGGATTTCTTATCTACAATTAAATCGCAAAGGCTACGTTGAAGGAGACTTTTCAGACGTTGTATCTTTTAACGTTAAAAATGTTGCACAAACCCCACTTAGCATTACTGGAGCTGAAATATCCAAAGAAAATAATCTTGTGGGCACTTCAATATCTAACAACAACTGTTTAAATAAAGTATTAGCGTACAACGAAAGCTGTCACGTTGACGTGACGACGCAGGCAGACCAAATAGGAGTGGCTAGCTTAAATTTAAATTTAACCACAGACAATTCATTGAACTCACTTATTTCTACAGGAATGACAATGAAGGTGTTAGAAGCTGATACGCTTGATTTGCCCAATTTAGTTGGAGCTGATGCAAAAAATTTGAAGTGGTTCAAAGGAGGTGATGCTACATGGCAACCTCAAACGGACAAAGCGACTACAGGCAATAATGCTATTGAAAGCGGCGTTATTGAAGATTTTAGTTCATCAATTCTACTGGCTACGGTAAATAATCCATCGGTATCACAAGTTAAACTACAATACTTGGTTTCGTCTGAAAAAGACTACGATAATTTGATTGTGTATTTGAATAATAAAATTATGTTACAAGCATCAGGTACTGATCAAGTTGAATTTAAAGAATTATCCCTTGATTTGGAAACAGGAAAAAACAGAATTGTTATTGCCTATATGAAAGATGAAGAAGAGAAAGATGGTGATGATAAAGCTTACATAGACAATATCCGCACAATTTCTATAAATACTCCGCCAGTAGTTAATTTGAAGGAATCTAGTTTAACGGTTGAGTCTGGTAAAGTATTCAACTTGGACGCATCAACCTCGACAGATCCCGAAGGCAATGCACTGACATATAAATGGGAATTGATTGGTAACGGCAGCGCAGTTATTAGTAAGCCATCTGAGGCCAAAACGGATGTTACTGCACCAACGATAAGCAATGACACTAATCTAACATTCCAAGTAACGGTGACAGACTCAGCAAACGCTAGTTCTAAAGGTACGGTGTCAGTTATTGTTAAAGCTGCAAATACTCCACCAGTTGTTAATTTGAAGGAATCTAGTTTAACGGTTGAGTCCGGTAAAGTATTCAACTTGGACGCATCAACCTCGACAGATCCCGAAGGCAATGCACTGACATATAAATGGGAATTGATTGGTAACGGCAGCGC
>JAQWHO010000266.1 GCA_029249355.1 Thalassotalea sp. | reverse complement strand
GTTTTAATTTTTCTAATATTTAATCTAACCATCATTACAGGTTCAGGGCATCTCAAACCAATCGCATCTAGTTGGTGATCAGCATTTGTAAATAATTCACTCATTACTCTATTACCAAACTAGTTCTTTTTGAGTGTTAATTGTGTGATTTAACCACTTAAACTAAAGTTACTCATCAGCATATTTACATAGTCTTCAGCACGCTGTTTAGAATCAAAATTGTGACTAATAATTCGATAATAATTATTATAATTAACTAAATTAAAGACAATATTAGGATAAGCCTGTTGTAGTCTCATTAAAGATTCTTGTCCGTTTTTTGCATTGCTGTAAGCGCCAAACTGTACATACCATAATGGCTTGTTAGCGGAATAACTTTTAGATACAGACATTTTCTGTGTTGTATTTTTAACGACTTGAGGTGAAACTGTTGGTCTAACCTGACTAGGGCTTTCATTCGTTGTTGTTCTCAAGGCTGGTGTTGGAGATTTAGCTTCAGGGGAGTAATTATAACTTTGACCAAATTGGTAACTTAAAGATAAAAACAAGCTATGGTTGGTATCAATTAATTCGCTATTAAAATGAGTAAATTGGCCAAATTCAATAGATAAATCTTTAGTGAGTTTATAAGTAGCCGCTAGCATTATATAAGGTGCCATTGTTTGCTTTTCTGTCACGGCTTCATTTGAGCTAGCAGTAATAAACCCTAAACCGGTACCAGCTTTAATGGATAAATCGCTATTGTAGCGTTTAATAAAATTAGCACCGATAGAAAACTGGTCGTAATTAGCAAAAACATCTGCTTCATTACTTTGTAAAACTATGTCGTTGTTATCGAAATAGCGTGTTTCAAATTCAAACGATTCACCAAACTGCCATTGATAAAAAATGTGATATCCAGGCCCGTTTTCTTGATCAAGATGATAATTAAACCCAGCACCTACTTTATGTGTATCTTGAGCAGAAACAGCGAAAGGAAGTAATACACTAGCACAAAGGAGAATTGTTAAATTTTTCATAAGGATATTTCTAACATTTTTTTTTATCTTAACAGTAAATACTGATAACTACCAAATGACGAAAAGGTATTTTTATTTAAATCTGCTTGCTTTGTTGCTATAGGGTGAATAACCTAAAGGAAGACAAATATTTTAGGCTTTTTTATGCGCATTTTTTTCCTAGTTTTCGCCTTATTTTTTAGTATTAACTTCTCGTCAAATTCTTCTGAAGATCATATTCTTCGACAAACTTATGAAAAAGCTGAAAAGCAGCTGTGGAAGTCGAATTCTTCAAATTATCAGAACCTTTATCAACAGTTAAATTATTATCCTTTACAGCCATATTTAGATCAAAAACGCTTAATTCATCGTATGCGCCTTTCGTCAGCAAAAGAGATCGCAATATTTTTAGAAAAATTTAGAGGGTCGCCTTTAGATTGGCCACTAAGAAAGAAATGGCTAAATTATTTAATTAAGAGAAATCGCCAAGCGTTGTTCATAGAATTCTTTCAACCCACTAACGATGTAAATCTTACTTGTCATTATTATCAGTACCAATTAAATAAAGGCATTGAAGAAGATGAAGTCTTGCCTAAAATTACAAAATTATGGGTGGTAGGTAAGTCTCAACCTAAATCATGTGACCCTTTATTTGAACGCTGGGAAAAAGCAGGGTTGAGAACAAAAGAACATATATGGCAACGTTTAGCTAAATCTGCTGATGGTGGAAAGCATACCTTAATCCCATATTTAACGGGTCTGCTTCCGCTTGAAGATCAATATCTTGGTAAACTTTGGCATAAAGTTAGAAAAGACCCAGCCTATATAACTAACTTAACTCGCTTTCCTAATAAAAATGAAAAAGAAACTTCTATTTATACTTATGGTGTCAAACGGTTAATTTGGCGAGATCAGAACAGGGCACTTAAATCTTACAAACAAGCAAAAGGTGTTTTTGCCTTTAATAATGATCAACAACAACAAATAGCGCTCAAGTTTTCATTAGCATTGGCGAGCAAAAATCATAAATCTGCCAATGAGTGGTTACAACAAGTAGAAGATAACAACTTAACGGATAATATTGTGCAATGGAAAATTGCTGATGTATTAAGGGAACAAGATTGGCCTACTATAAAGTCAGAATTACTTTCTCTACCGCAATCTTATCAGCAAAAGCAGCAGTGGAAATATTGGTATGCTCGTAGTTTGTTAGAAGCGGGTGATGAAACACAAGGCCGAGCTATAATGGAGAAATTGGCCGACAAACGTCACTACTATGGCTTTTTAGCTGCAACATACAGTGATAAGCCAATTAATCTACAAGATAAGCCTCTACAAATAACTGAACAAGAAAAGATAGAGCTATTCAAGAATGCAGCGGGTAAGCGAGCCTTTGAACTATTTCATTTAGGCCGCTATTACCAAGCAAGGCAAGAATGGAATTATTGGTTGCGACAATTAACTGAGCGACAAAAGTTAGTTGCAGCCAAATTAGCAAATGAAATCGGTTGGTATGATCGTGCTATTTTTGCGTTGTCGCAAGTTGGTTATTTAGATGATGTAGATTTACGTTTTCCACTCGCGTTTAATGATGAAATTAAATCACATGCCGCCAAGTATGCTATAAATCCGGCATGGGCGTTTGCCATTACACGTCGCGAGAGCTCATTTATGTCTGACGCAAACTCTCCTGTTGGTGCGAGAGGCTTAATGCAATTAATGCCTGATACCGCTAAGCATTTAACCCGGCGGAAAAAAGTATCGACTAAATATTTACTCGATAGTAAAAATAATATTAATTTAGGGACTAAATATTTAAAAAACTTACTTGATAGACATAAAGGAAATCAAGTACTTGCAACTGCTTCATATAATGCTGGACCATATCGTGTTAAAAAATGGTTGCAGTCAGCTGCAGAGTTACCGGCTGATATCTGGATTGAAACGATTCCATACAGAGAAACGCGTGAATATGTAAAAAGTGTGCTTGCTTATCAGGAAATATATAAACACAAAGCGGGTGAAGAAAGCTCGTTGTTTAATCAGCTCCACACTTTAAATATCAGTCAATTATAGTGAAATACTTAATTGAAAATTACAATTGCTGAACTGCTTATATCGCTATGTTATGATGGCTAAAAATTTTCACTAGGGTGATCAAATGAGTAAGCTATCAGCACTATATCCGGCACATGTAGCCGAGCTACAAATAAGAGCGAAAAATGCACTTAAACGCGATAATTTGCAGGGGTTAGTCATTCATTCAGGACAAGAATTAAAAATATTTCTTGATGATTTAAGCTACCCATTTAAAGTGAATCCTCACTTTAAACATTGGCTCCCACTCGTTAATATTCCTAATTCATGGTTGATCATCAACGGTGAAGATAAACCGACACTTATTTATTATCAACCGACTGATTTTTGGCATAAAGTCATTGATTTATCAGAAAGTTATTGGAATGAATTTTTTGATATTAAAGTGCTCAGCAAAGCATCAGGGGTTGATCAATTATTACCTTACGATAAAAAAGGTTTTGCTTATGTTGGCGCCCATGTTGAGGTGGCTCAAGCATTAGGTTTTGAAAGTATTAATCCAGATACTTTATTAAACTATCTACATTTTCACCGTGATTATAAAACGTCATATGAACAAGAATGTATGCGTCAATCAAACATTATTGCTGTTAAAGGTCATAAAGCAGCAAAAGCAGCCTTTTATGACGGTGCATCAGAATATGATATCCAACAAGCTTATTTAAAAGCGACTCAGCACACAGAAAGTGAAACACCCTACGGAAATATTGTTGCACTCAATGAAAACACCTCTATTTTGCATTACACCGCTTTAGAAAGAAGAGTGCCACAAGCCCATCGTTCATTTTTGATTGATGCAGGGGGTAACTTTCATGGCTATGCGTCTGATATTACACGCACGTATTCCTATAAACGAGATAAGTTCGGTGAGTTAATAACCCGAATGGATCAACTTATGTTAAATGCTGTTGACGGGCTACAGCCTGGGAAAAGCTATGTTGATTTACATATTAAAACCTATCGTGAAATAGCGGAAGTTTTACAAGAGTTTGATTATTTAACGGTTGATGCAGCAATTGCGGCAGAAGCAGGAGTGGTAAGTGCATTCTTCCCGCATGGACTTGGGCATCATTTAGGTCTTCAAACACATGATGTGGGTGGTTTTATGGCTGATGAACGAGGCACTCATGTAAATACGCCTGAAAATCATCCATTTTTAAGAACCTCTCGTGTGATTGAAAGCGAGCAGGTGTTTACGATTGAACCAGGATTGTATTTTATCGATTCATTATTAGCAGATCTAAAACAATCTAAAAATGGCGACATGATAAATTGGAAGAATGTTGATGAAATGCGCCAATTTGGTGGTATTCGAATTGAAGATAATATTATTGTGCATCAATCACATAATGAAAATATGACCCGTGATTTAGAGTTAGATTAAATTAGTTAAGATTAAACGTGTCACTGACTTATCAAATAGCGGCGAGCGAAGTGATAGATGAAACCATTGTTAATAAAAGTCGATTCATCTGTTATTTGTCACCTTGCTCAACGAATGAAGCCGCTAAAATTTTCTTAAAAAGCATTATTCAATTGCACCCGCAAGCGCGTCATCATTGTTATGCGTTTGTCAGTTCACATCCAAAAAATAGTCAATGCTACGGCTTTTCAGATGATGGAGAACCATCAGGTACGGCAGGACGACCTATGTTACAAGTACTCCAAGGAAGTGATGTTGGAGAGATCTGTGCTGTTGTTGTTCGATATTTTGGTGGAATAAAACTCGGTACCGGTGGTTTGCAACGAGCTTATGGCGGCAGTGTCAGGCAAGCACTTACGTTACTGAAAACAAAAACTAAAATTCCTATGGTACACAAAACGTTAGCATGTCAGTATACTCAGGTGAATGATGTACTACATTTGCTTAGTTTAATAGGCGGTGAAGTTGTCGAACAATGTTATCAAGAAAATGTTGCGCTTACTTTAGCTATTCCAGAAGAAAGTTTATCGTTAATAAAAGAGCAGTTACAAACATTGTCATCAGGGCAATTAATCTTACACTCAGTTAAGTAACATGAATAATAAGAAGCATAATTAGTCGTGCAATATAGAAATATCATCCGAATTTTAGGACTTTTAGTGACATTACTGAGTGTCACCATGCTTCCTCCTGCAATTATTTCTTTAATCTACCGTGATGGTGGTGGTGTCTCATTTTTAATGTCCTTTGTTTTTTGTTTAGTTGCTGGCTTATTGGCTTGGTATCCGAACAAAGATCAAAAGAGTGATTTAAGGGCGAGAGAAGGTTTTCTAATTGTTGTTCTATTCTGGACTGTATTAGCGAGTTTTTCGGCTGTGCCTTTGATGCTATTAGATCAACCTAATTTGACGGTTGCTGATGCTTTTTTTGAGTCATTTTCGGGCTTAACAACTACTGGCGCTACTATACTTACCAAAATTGATGGTTTACCTCATGCCGTATTGTGGTATCGACAGCAATTGCAATGGCTTGGTGGAATGGGGATTATCGTTTTAGCCGTAGCAGTATTACCTATGTTAGGTATTGGTGGTATGCAGTTGTATCGTGCAGAAACCCCCGGACCTGTAAAAGATTCGAAAATGACACCGCGAATTGCTGATACGGCAAAACACCTTTGGTATATATATTTGTCATTAACTATCGCCTGTTCATTAAGTTATTGGGGAGCAGGGATGAATTTGTTTGACGCTATTTGTCATGCTTTTTCTACTATCGCGATTGGTGGGTTTTCTACTCACGATTTAAGCATGGGTTACTTTGATAGCCCATTAATTAATTTTGTCTGTGTTTTTTTCCTATTAATTTCTGGCGTTAACTTTGCGCTGCATTTTGCTGTTGTTCATAGTAAGTCATTACGTGCTTACTTTTATGATCCTGAATTTAAAGTGTTTATTTTTATTCAAATAGCATTAACGTTATTGTGTTTTACTGTGCTGATGTCGGTTGGTGTCTATGAAAATGGCTTTGAAGCATTCGACCAGGCCTTATTTCAATCGGTTTCAATTAGTACTACAGCTGGCTTTGCAACGACTTCATTTGCTGATTGGCCAACGCTTCTACCTATTTTATTAATTTTTTCTAGTTTCATTGGTGGATGTGCCGGAAGTACCGGTGGCGGTATGAAAGTGGTTCGAGTCGTTTTACTTTACTTACAAGGGCTTAGAGAATTAAATAAGCTCGTACACCCAAAAGCAATTTTTACAATAAAGCTTGGCAACAAAGCATTGCCTAATAGAGTAGTTGAAGCCATTTGGGGGTTTTTCTCTGCCTATGCTGCCGTATTTGTTTTATGCATGTTGGCATTACTAGCGGCAGGCGTAGACGATATTACGGCGTTTACAGCTGTTGCTGCTTGTTTAAATAACTTGGGTCCAGGCTTAGGTGAAGTTGCTGCTAACTTTGCAAGTTTGGGAGACTCTAGTAAGTGGGTATTGATTATTGCAATGTTATTTGGTCGTTTAGAAATATTCACCTTGCTGGTGTTATTTACACCAGCGTTTTGGAAGTCCTAATTACAATAAAGTGAATATATTGTATTGGAAATTTTATGAAAAATAATACACTACAATTGTTAATAAAAGTTTTTTCAGAAGTTACATCTATTGTCGTTGCTGTTTTATTTGCTCTTTGGGCAAATAGTTGGTGGGCTGAACGAGAGCGAACTATTGAAGTTGATATATTAACGAAAGAAATAGTTTCAGAACTTCAAGAAAACTTAAGTCGTTTAGTTAAGTCTCATGAGCATCATACGGCACAATTAAAATTAATAATTGATTTCAAAAATGACCATGATGCATTAAATGAAGAAGCTTATAAAAAATTAAATCAAAAGTTATTCAGTAAAGGCGTGTACCAACCGGCAGAAATATTTTTCACATATTGGGAAATATTAACGGATAAAGGGTTAATATCTGAAATCAGTAATACTCACCTCAGTGCAATAAAGCCTGCCTATAAATCAATAGAACATTATCAAAAAAATTGGGAGTCAATAGCCAACAGCCAAATTATGATTTCTTTATTGACTAAATCAGAGCAAGAAAGGTTAGAAATAACAAATCAAACAATTGCACAATTGTGGTGGTCTGAAAAAAATGCGATTAATCAAATTAAACAGTCTTTGGTGCAGCTTGGAGCGAATGTTTCAAATGAAAGTAAGCTCTAATAAATTATAGTGATAACGTTAAAAAAACTGCAGAGGATCGACATAAAATAATTTTTCAACATCAGAGATGTATTTCTTATTAACCAAAAATAAAATCACATGATCTTCAGCTAAAATTTCTGTATGTGAGTGAGCAATTATTACTTCTTCGTCACGGACTATTGCACCAATGGTTGTGCCTGGTGGTAGCTTTAATGAAGCAATAGTTCTACCAATTACTTTCGATGAGTTCTCATCACCTTTTGCAATAATTTCTATCGCTTCAGCAGCACCGCCTCGCAAACTATAAACATTATTAATACTACCTTTGCGAACATGGGTTAATAAGGCAGATATAGTGGCATGTTGAGGGGAAACGGCAATATCTATATTACTGCCGTGTACTAAATCTATGTAAGCACTTCGTTGTATTAACACCATAGCTTTACGCACGCCTAGGCGTTTTGCGAGTAATGACGACATAATATTTGCTTCATCATCATTGGTTACGGCAATAAAAACATCGAACTGATCGACATGTTCTTCCATCAACAGTTCTTGATCTGAGGAATCACCAATAAAGACTAAGGTATCGTTTAATTCTGACGCTAAATAAGCGGCTCTCTTTGGCGAATGCTCAATCAATTTAACTTGATGATTTTTCTCTAATAAACGGGCTAATCCAGCACCAATATTGCCGCCACCAGCAATCATTATGCGTTTGTAAGCGGGTTCAAGTTTTTGTAATTCATTCATTACTGCGCGTATATGAATAGTTGCTGCAATAAAAAAGACTTCATCATCCGCTTCAATTACCGTTGTGCCTAAAGGTCTAATAGGCTTACCATTTCGATAAATAGCAGCAACACGAGTATCAATATTTGGAATATGTTCACGTAAAGTTGAAAGGGCATGACCTACTAAAAGTCCGCCATAATAGGCCTTTACAGCAACTAAACTGACTTTACCTTTGGCAAATTCTAATACTTGCAATGCGCCAGGGTAGTCGATTAAGCGCGCAATATCACGGGTTACTAATTGTTCAGGAGCAATAACATGATCAACCGGAATATTGTCGTGTTGAAAAAGCTCATCTTGATATTTTAATATTTTTGCCGAACGAATACGGGCTATTTTTGTCGCAGTATTAAATAATGAATAACAGATTTGGCAGGCGATCATGTTGGTAGCGTCATCACTGGTTACAGCAATGATTAACTCTGCATCTTCGGCGCCAGCTTGTTTTAAAACGTCAGGGTGAGAGCCTTGACCTACAACAACTTGCAGATCCATTTTGTCTTGCAATTCACGCAATATTTCTGAGTTTGTGTCAATTAAAGTGATTTCATTTTTTTCACCCACTAAATTCTCAGCGAGTGTACCACCAACTTGTCCTGCGCCAATTATGACTATTTTCATTTATCTGTTACCAATGTGCTATCCGTTATTTTTCTTTTTTAGCTTAGCGTAATAAAAACCATCCATAGACTGTTCGTTTGGTAAAATTTGCCAGCCTATTTTCTGTTGGGTATTTTCTATAGTAATAAGTTCTGCATCAGTATTCTCTGAAATAAACTGCTGAATTTGTTCAAAGTTTTCTTCAGGTAATATACTGCAAGTTACATACAGCAAAGTACCACCGGGTTTAAGCAAAGACCATATGTTTTTTAATATTTGTTGTTGTAGTAAAGTCAATGCTTCAATATCTGTAGATTTTCTTAACCATTTTATATCTGGGTGACGTCTAATAACGCCAGTGCCTGAACAAGGAGCATCCAATAAAATTCGGTCGTATTGCTGATTATCCCACCATAATTCAGGCTTAGAAGCATCAGCAGCAATGACTTTTGCGGTGAGGTTTAATCGTGCTAAATTTTCTTTTACCCGCAGCAAACGCTTTTCTTCGATATCAATGGCAGTCATTGATTTTATCGTAGGAGCAAATTCTAAAATATGACAAGTTTTACCGCCGGGTGCTGCACAACAATCAAGAACATTATCATTTTCTTGGCAGTCTAAAAGTAGGGCAGCTTGTTGAGCTGCGCCATCTTGAACTGATACATGCCCAAGTTCGAAACCAGGAAGATTATTTACATCAGTAGCTTGAATCAGTTTTAATGCACCTGAAAATTCATCGATATGATCTACTTCAATATTGGCATTTTCAAGTAATGCTACATATTCACTCACGCTATTATGTTGTTGATTGACCCTTAACCACATTGGCGGCCTTTCTTGATTAGCGATTAATACTTCTTGCCAATCTTGAGGGTAGGCCTTTTGCAATTTTTTAATAAACCAGCTTGGGTGATTATACTTAATAGCGTCAGGTAAGTTTTCATCTACAATAGTTTCTTTACGCTGAAAGTTACGTAATATGCCATTTACGAGTGCTTTTAAGTGCTGATGTTTTAAAGGCTTAGTTGCCGCAACCGTTTCACTTACAGCAGCGTGATCTGGAATTCGAGTATATTTTATTTGGTATATGCCAACTAAAATTAAAAAATGAACAGCTCTTTGTTTAGCGACAAGAGGCTTTTGGATCAGTTGTCTTGCTTCGTGTTCAAGTTCTGGCAAATACCGAAGCACGCCATAACATAACTCTTGTAATAACCCTTTATCTTTGCCTTCTACTTTCGCTTGTAAAGCAGGTAATTCATCGGCAAGAGATCGTCCTTTATCGATAACAGCATAAGAACATTTAGCGGCAAGTGCTCTAACATTAGTCGCCATTTTTATTCACCTAAACCGTTAATGGATTGACCTTTTTGAAACCAGTCAGCACGACCATTTAATATATCGGAAAATGCTAATGATTTTTTTCCCGGTAATTGTAAGTTTTCTAACTTTAATGCGTTTTGACTTGTCGCAATTGTTACGCCGGTTTTATCGACATTTACTATTGTGCCAGCCGCTTCTTGAAAGTCACCTTCTACAATACTTGCTTGCCATGCTCGAATACGGTGCTGCTGATTTTTTTCATCAGTAAAGGTAAATTGAGCAACCGGCCAAGGGATATAGGCACGTAGCTTTTGATGCAGTACTTTGGCAGGTAACTGCCAATTTAACTCAGCTTCTTCTTTGTTGAGTTTTGATGCGTAAGTTGCCAAGTCATTATTTTGAGGCTTACACTGATGGTTCTTTTCAGCCATTAACGTTAGTGTTTCTAATAATGCTTGCGGGCCAAGAACAGCCAGCTTTTCATAAATAGTTGCACTGGTATCTCGTTGGCTTATTTCACAAGTCGCTTTAAG
>JAQWHO010000265.1 GCA_029249355.1 Thalassotalea sp. | reverse complement strand
AATTATGCTCATATATTGCAGGTATTAACTTCTGATTAGTAGCCATAACGGTATGGCTATAAAGTGTTACTTTAAAAATAACCGCACCAATAATTAAAGAACGTAACCGAGCAATCATATCAATATTTCTCAATATTTTTTATGAATTAGATTTAAGGTTTCAGTTACTTAAATAACTGACACCTTACATACCAATAAAAACTAACTAGCGTTAGCTCTTACGGTTTTATAAACCAAATAGATCAACTCAACGGGTAAAAAACTCATTATTTAAACTCGATTTACATTTGATAATTTAAAAAAAGAGGAAATTCAATGCATAATAGTCCTGCATCTTTAACGAATGTTTATCAAATGCCCAAATGATTTTTAGCTAAATTATAAGCAACATCAAAGCTAAGTTTGGCCTCCACTGGATAGTCTGGAATGACCCCTTCTTGCTCCCAATTAGAGTGCGTCAAAGGGTGAATGGGAATCGCAATTGGTAAATTAATATTAATGAATTCATTGATCTCTTTACTTTTAGAGATATAAGCAACTCCCATAGTATTTTCCCCAACAATCACGGCTTTGTTTAAATGCTTAAGTGTATAACTCAAGAACTCTCCCGAACCTGAAACAAATGACGAGGTGAGAATATAAAGAGGAAAGTTATCTTTAAAGCGTTCAAACCCTAAGTTTTGTGAGGCGACTAAAGTTTCACGCAACTCTTGTTTTTCATATATCACATTCGCCAAAACTGTTTTTTGGGCGACAAAGAAACTCATCAGGTGAGAAGCTAAAGACAATGAGTCACCTTCTGCATCGCGTAAATCAATAATCATTGCATTAACTTCAGCCAATTGATGAAATATTTTTGTCCCTTTTTTTTCAGCCATTGCCGTTTGGTAGAAATGCTTTAATTTAATATATCCAATATTACCTTAAAGTATATCTATCTTTGTAAAACCATAATCATTTATATCACTTGGTTCATCAGTATATTTCTTTTTCCCAATAGAAATTTGAGGCCTAGCTTCGGTAACATCCAAATAATTATCCCCACTAACTTGACGCATAAAGATAGCCAGTTTCAATGCGAAAGTTCCTACTTCAACCCTTTTATTAAACTTTTTCGATATTAGTTCCTTCTTTAATTGAGTCGCTAATATTTTCGATTTTTCAGGAAAGATGTATTCATTCGCTAAAACATCAATAACTTGATTGATGCATTTATGCATATCGCTTCGTGTCAATATTCTTTTCGAATTGTTCACTTCAAAGGCATTAAGTTGAGAAATGCCCAGACTTAAAGAAAGTAAAATGAGTAATAAGGTTAATTTAATATTTTTCATTTTTAATATTTTCCAATAAATAAATAAATCCACTAACGAACAGTCAGTAGAGGTAGAGAAAAGTGGAAGTAAAGTTAAAAGTGAAAAGCTAATTTAGTTTTATAAAGTAGATTACTGACTTTCCAGCCAGAAAGAGATAATCGTAATCGGTATTTTAAAATAATATACCAAGGAGGAGGCAATATTATTGATTTGTAGTATAGATAGTTAACAACACAAACAAAGAAGATGGCGATAAAATTAACAAGCAAATACACCACATTACGTTGATTAAAATGACTGAAATTGTAAGCGTGATTTATTTCAGTTATCACAACATGGTTATTTACAACTTTATTGTCTTTATTGATTGATTCTTGAAGTGAAATCGAACTTTCATAGGCAGGTGAAATATCATTATCAATAGATAGCATCATGAAATGAAAAGATAACACAAAAATAAGTGACAAGAATAAATACAGTAATTTATCAAACATAATATAAAAATCCTCTCGCTTATAAAATCTGTTCAATAGTTTATCATTAGTTAAAGTTTGATCAAAATAGGCTTCTGTTACTTTGTCATCACTTTATTAGCATAAAGAAACAAATATCTATCAACTAATCAATTTCGCACCAAGAGTATGAATCACATAAATATTCTATTTATCGCTCCCTCATCTAAAGCTATACTTTTTAATAATTGTGCATAACGAACGTCACCTCGTATTGTTTCAAATCTCGGGTCATTTTTAGCGAAAATCAAACAATTAGATTGATATTGCTGAGCTTGTGCGAGTAATGGAAATACTTTCTCATGTTCATCCATTAAGACATAAACAACAGCGGTTTCATATGGGCACATATATTGATTTTTAGCTTGTGCTTCAACAACAAGCTCTAGCGCATTTTCATCTTCTTTATTTGCTGCGTAAGCTTGAGCTAACAAAATTAAGGAATAAGGATCTCTTTGGCTTAGCATGACACCTTGCTCTGCAAGCTTAATCGACCTTTCAAAATTACCTTTAATATATTCAGCTACCGATAAACTAAGTAATGGATAAGGAAGGTTAGGATGTAATTTAACTTTTTCTTCACCAAATTTAATCGCTGCTGTTATTTGGTTAGTCATCATAAGTGACCACAAACCCCATTCGGCTATTTCTTGGTTGAGTGGGTCTAAACTGTCTGCCTTTTCTAAAGCAACTCTCACTTTTTCTTTATCACCCATTGCTGCATAAAATAAACTAAAGCCTAGCTCAGTTGATGCGATTGTTGCGTCTTTATTTCGAGCATTGTTTAACATTTTCCAGGCATCTTCCCACATCCAAGCATGAACATAAGCTAAACCTAAAGAAGACATGATTTGGGCGGAATCAGGATTTGCAGCTAAAACATCAACGGCTGATGAAATAACTTTAGGCAAAATATCAATCGGCTTTTCAAAATAAATCATCAAAGTACGATAAGCGCTTGCTTTAGCAATATAAGGCGCCTCAAAGGATCTATCTCTTTCTATCGCCATTGAAAATAATTCGATTGAACGATGAATTGCATCAGGTGTCATTAAAGAAAGTTGGTAGCGACCTTGAGTATATAAATTATAAGCTTCAACATCTTGCGTTGGTGTTAATGCAAGTTGGTATAATTCTTCTTCCTGAACCACAACCTTTAATGATTCAGATACAGAAGTAGCAATGTCTCTTTGTAACGTAAATCTATTTTTATTATTGAAAGGTATGTCGAAATTATCGTCCCATACTAAAGTATTCTTTTCTAAATTTTCAAACTCAACACTAATACGTATATTACCTTCATCGTCTTGGTTAATCACACCGTCTAATACAAAATTAACCTCTGGTAATTGCTGTTTAATATGAGTACGTGTTTTATTTTCTTTAAACGTAAAAGATGATGGTGGAGGAACAACTTTTAACCCTGAAACTTTTCTTAACCCTTGAATTAATTCTCTCGTTATTTGATCCGCTAGAGGTAAAAGCTTATCGGGCTGTTCACTCGATACAGAGAAAGGCACAACGACAATATAAGGCTGAACATCACTTTTACTTTTAAATATAGAACCAATAAAAAAAGCTAATACGATGAAAGAAAATGTAAGTAATAACTTTTTAAGCGGTGAAATTTTCTCTTGTTTAACACCAGAGGAAGCTTTTAAAAGCGTTTCTTCATTTGCCTCAAATGGAACAGAACTTTCAAATGGCGTTTCTTCAACTAGTGCAATGAATTGGTAACCACGTGTACGTATAGTTTTGATAACTTGTTGGGCGTTGCCATTATCACCTAAAACTTTACGAGCACTTTTTATATGATTACTTAACGTGGTATCAGATACTGCTCTTCCTTGCCAAACTTGCTCAAACAACTCATCTCGCGAAATTATCCGCTCGCGATGCTGAATTAAATAAACAATCAAATTGAATACTTTCGGTTCAATTGACGTTTTTTCTCCCGCAATTCTTAGTTCAAACTGATTGAGATCAACGTCAATATCGTTAAACTGATAAATCACAGCCCTCTTCCTTTTCTATTGTTTTCATTAACTATTTTTGTATGTTTAGGTAAAAGTTATCTAATTATTAGCTTTTAATTACCTAAATATCATGCAGGAAATATTTAAAAATCAATAATCACTATCACACAATTATTATCTGTTAAAAAGGAATTTCCTATGCCAACACCACTCGAAATATTACTCGACCCTATTTCTATCGGATTACTGATTATTTATTTCAGTTTAGTGTTCATCGAAGCTATCGCTCCGGGTCATGAGGTAAAAGCGGTGAAAGGCTGGATCCCAAAATCAATGCTCGTATTTATTTTTTACTTTTATCTTGCTACCTACCTACCATTGATTTGGGATAAATACTTATTACCATATCAACTTTTTAACTTACAGCACTTGAATCCCTACTTCAGTACATTAGTCGCTGTTCTTGTATTTGAATTGCTCATTTATGTTTGGCACCGAGCTATGCACAACAACACAATACTATGGCGAATGTTTCATCAAATGCACCATAGTGCAGAACGATTAGACTCATTTGGCGCTTTTTATTTTAGTCCGCTCGACATGATAGGCTTTACTTTTATCGGCAGTTTAACGCTGGCACTAGGCGTTGGATTAGCAGCAGAAGATACAACATGGTTTTTATATGTAACGATGTTTTTAGGTGCTTTTCAACACACAAATATCAAAACACCACAATGGCTTGGTTATATTATTCAGCGCCCAGAAAGCCACTCTATTCATCATCAAAAAGGGATTCATCGATTCAATTATTCAGACTTACCCATCTTCGATATTTTATTTGGCACTTTCAAAAACCCTAAAAACTTCGCTAAAGAAATAGGGTTTTATGATGGTTCATCTAAAAAACTTATGGACGTTATATTGTTTAAAGATATCGCAAGATCGAATCATTAAGCGAGACATATTAGAAAGTAAAGTGAGTGATTGGGTATTGTTTAATCTTTCAAATACTCACTTTACTTCTAAATGCGATCTATTTTTGAATTGCAGGCGTTGGAAACTTAGGCGGCTTAATTGCTTTGGGTAGATTGCCTTCAAGTTGCACTAATAATACAATGACGGCACGTTCTAACTGTGGATCTTTTCCTGCCGCTAATGATTTAGCATCCTGATACACCGCAATGTCTGGCGCAATACCCTTGTTTTCACCCACCCACTCTTTCGCGATAGGATCAAAAACCGCATTATCAGGCGCAGTTAATGCACCACCATCAACTAAACGATAATGGACAGATGATTTAACTAATCCTCCCCACGTTTTAGAACCGATTAACTTACCCAATTTTTGTTGACGAAATGCCCAAGGAAAATAATCTCCTCCAGAGCCAGATAGTTCATTAATCAATAATACTTTCGGCCCTTTAATGCCTGCAGGCAATTGCAGAGGCTTGCCATTAGGCACTTCATTTGTAAGGCTCGCGCGCAATTTTCTCGACATTAAATCAACCATATAATCATCAAGATATCCGCCGCCATTAAAGCGCTCATCAATCACTGCACCTAACTTATCTTGCTGGGCAAAAAAGTACCGATTGAACGAGACAAAACCTTGAGTCGAGGTATTAGGTACCCAAACATAAGCAAGTTTTCCATCTGAAAGTTTATCAACTAAACGACGATTATCTTCTACCCATGCACGTTGTCGTAATGAATATTCATCAGCAATGGGTTCAACAATAATTTGCCATGCATCTTTATAGCTATCTTTGTCATTGATATGCAAAACCGTTTGTTGAGCGACAGTACCGTCTAGGTATTGATACAAATTTTCTTTGCTCGATATTTCTTGGCCATTAATACCCACTAAGAAATAACCTTCTTCAATGTTCATTCCCGGTTGATCAAGTGGGCCTTTTAATTTTGGATTCCAACTTTCCGTAGTAAAAATTCGCTCAATTTGCCAATGTTTTTTCCCTTGCTTTAAATCAGCGCCTAATAAACCCGATGTTGATTCTTCGACTTTAGGATAGTCGCCACCAAATACAAAACTATGTCCTACCGAGAGTTCACCATTTACCAGATCAAGCAAGTAAGTTAAATCTGAACGATGTTTTACATAACTAACTAACGGCTCATATCGTTCAAAAACATCATTCCAATCACGACCATGCATATTAGGATCATAGAAAAAATCACGTTGATAGCGCCACGCTTCAACGAATATTTGACGCCATTCAACCAATCTATCGAGATTCATTCTCAATGTTACATTAAGCGGTTTTTCAATTTTTTCTTCGGCTTTAGTGCCATCAAGTACATGCCAGCTATTATTTGCTTTAACTAAAAGCTTTTTATTATCGGCAGAGATAACAGCTGAGTCGATACCACTTATATAGGATTTACTCTCTCGCTCTTTCAAAGAAAACTTATGAAGTGTCAATGCTTTATCATTCGGTTTTCTTTCGGAAATAAAAACTTCGCCTTCACCACCATGAAGGGTAAATTGATAATTTGCTGCGGGCATTGGTAGTGCGGTTATACGGCGTTCAATATTTTCAAAATCAATAATAACGGACTTAATATCCTCTTTTTTATCTTTATCTTTCCCTTTTTCTTTATCGTCAGAGCTCTTTTCCTCTTTCTCAGCGTCGTCTGGTTGATCTTCTTCTGCTTTTGGCTCTTCATCACTTCGAGCTACAAAAGGCGAACTGTCTTCTTTATTTAAATTAACAATATAAGGCGCATATTCTGAATTAGCCGCCATAGAACTCGTATTAGCCCAACTACTTTTTAAACCATGATCAGTACTGGCAAGAAAATAGATATGCTTACCATTTTGATCCCAAGCAGGTGAAATAGCATCAGCAAATTTATTCGTTAAAGGCTTAACTTCATTGTCTTTTGCTGACCAAACCATGATCTGCCGAAAGCTATTAGTTGCAGTTTTTGAATAAGCTAACCATTGTGAGTCAGGCGACCAAACAAGACCATTTTCTCCTCGTTCAAGATTATTGCCACCGACATCAAGCGTGATAATTTTTTCTGACTCCAAATTAAGTAAACGAATACGAACATCATCATCAACAAAAGCAATAAACTTTCCATCAGGTGACCAAGTTGGTTCCCATGCCATTTTAGATTCACCTATCGAAATACTTTTCGATGGTGTTAGGCCATCTTGATTTTGTAATATTAAGCGATAACCTTTTTCATTTTTATCCGAAAACCACGCAATTTGTTCACCTTGAGGAGACCAAAGTGGCTTTCGATCTGCAGCATCTGAACTTTGAGTAATATTACGTGTAGAGCCGTGTTCAACAGGAACCGTATATATTTCGCCTCGAGAAGAAAACAACGCTCTTTTTCCTGAGGGTGATAAAGAAGCTGAACCTGCTGATTTACTAACATCTTGCCATACGGTTTCAGCCCAAGGGAAATCACCACGCACTTCTATCGTTAATTGTTGGTGTTTGTCATTTTTAACGTCGTAGGTATGTAAGTAACCATTTTGTTCAAATGCTAATAACGTTCCATTTGAAGTCAGTTGTTTAATATCGTGTTTTTTGAAATGAGTAACTTGCTTAAGGTTTTTATTTTTTGGAGAATATGACCAAATATTCGATATCCAATCTCGATCTGATAAGAAATAAATCGTATCGCCTAACCAAACAGGTTCTATATCAATAGTTGATTCATTGGGAATTTTTGTTTCATTTTGTGTTTTTAAATCCAATAAAACTAATGAAGTATTTTGCCCACCACGATAGTTTCGCCATTCAACATCCCATCTGGACATACGATCAATAACTAATGACTTTCCGTCATTCGCAAAAGCACCATTAAAAGCCCATTGTTTGCTGACTAATTTCGACACGCCACCTTCTTGAGGTACTGTCCATAAACGATTATGTCTTTTAGGTGCTGTTGCTCGTGACGACGCATATAAAACCGACTTTCCATCGGGAGTCCAACCACGAACATAAGCTGAATTTGCATGCCACGTTAATCGTTTAAGATCTCCACCTTGATAAGAAACTGTATAAACCGAAGTTGTTCCCGAACGATTCGACGTAAATGCAATCGTTTTACCATCTGGTGAAAAGTGAGGATTACTCTCAACAGCAGAGGTACTCGTCAGGCGACGAACCTTTTGACCGTTCAAGTCAGAAACCCAGATATCACCACCATAAACAAAGGTAAGCTGCTTTTCACTGATGCTAGGTTGCCGCAATAAGCGCGTTTCTTTTGCTTGAGAAAATGTCGGTATAATTAACAAAAATACGAGTAAACTTTTAAGCAAATTTTTCATGTTGATTTCTTTTTATTGTTGAAGGAAAGCATCAATTTTCTGTGATAATTGATAGGTTAAATGTACAGCATTAACAACACACTATAGCTTAATTATCCGCCAATGCAGGTTGTATTGTTAATATTTACATCAAGTGCTTTATTATTAGCTCGAAGCTTTGTTTATTTCTTTGATTAAATTTATAAATCCAGTAAATGATCTTGCTTATCCTTATTAACCACAACAACTTAAACTAATTTCTTCCATTACTGATTGTTCACTTTTTTGTACTTGTTGTTAAAAGTTTGTTAACGTCAATTTGATAATAATAAATACAACTTTTAGGGATTGTTATGGTTAAGAAAATATTTAAATGGCTTGGAATTATATTACTCACAGTAATAGTGATTGGGGGCAGTTTTGCAGCTTATGAATGGAATGCTGATAAACCTGTGCGTTTTCGATCTTTTGTAGATCGTGAAGTGTTAAAAATGGCCTTTGAAAGCCCTGAAACATTAACTTCTTTAGGGTTCCTAGAATCATTGGGAATTACAGGCCATAACGCTAAACTTGATGACGCGAGCCTTGCTAAAGCAGATGAATTATATGTTAAATTAAAACAAGTACATGAAACGCTTAATTCGTACGACAATGAGAGTTTAAGTGAAGCAGATCTGCTTTCTAAAGAGATAGCTTTATATTTACTGGATTTTGCTAAAGAGTCTGAAAAATTTCGTTATCACAGTTACCCCGTGAACCAATTATTTGGCATTCAAAATGGTTACCCAAGCTTTATGGAAGCTCAACATCAAATTAATAGCGTTGATGATGTTGAAAACTATTTATCACGTTTAAACCTAGTCAAAAACAAATTTACTCAAGAGCTGGAAGGTATCAAGTTAAGAGAAGAAAAAGGAATTATCCCTCCGTTGTTTGTTATTGAACGAGTGCTTGAAGAAATGAACACTTTCGTGAATAAGCCTATAGAAGAAAACATTCTGTATACCTCAATGGCAAAAAAAATGGAG
>JAQWHO010000264.1 GCA_029249355.1 Thalassotalea sp. | reverse complement strand
CAACTCTTAATTCGGCATCCTAATGCAACTTTTATTGGGCAAGCGTCGGGGGAGTCTATGAGAGGTGTTGGTATCTTTGATGGTGATTTGCTTATCGTTGATCGAGCCTTAACTGCTAGAAATGGCGATATCATTGTAGCTAACTTTAATGGGTGCTTTGTGTGCAAATTAATTGATAAGCAACAAGCACGTTTATTGTCCGCTTCAAAGTATCATAAACCTGTTGCGATAACCCCAGAGGATGAGTTTCAGCTAGAAGGTGTTGTAACACGCTCTATTCGGTTACATCATAAAGCACCAGAGTTTGCTGCATGTATTGCTTAGTTGATGCAACATCATTTTACGCTTCTGCTGAAAAAGTGTTTGATCCAAGCATTCGTAATAAACCTGTTGTGGTATTAACCAACAACGATGGTTGCATTTGTGCGGTTTGCCCAATAGCGAAAAAGTTAGGCATTCCTAAATTTATACCTTATTTTCAAATCAAAGATTTATTACATAAACACGGCGTTGTTATTCGTTCATCAAACTATGAGCTATATGCTGATTTATCTGAGCGCATGATGACAATAATTGCTCGTTATTGCGATAACCACCATGTTTACTCAATTGATGAAGCCTTTTTATATTTTGACCATTTTCATCACGTGATTAATAGCTGGTATGAATATGGCCATCAAATAAGAAAAGCCATATGGAAAGAAACACGCTTACCGGTTGGTGTTGGTTTTGGTACTACGGCTACTTTAGCAAAAGCAGCTAATCACGCGTCTAAAAAGCTTGATGGATTCGATGGTGTTGCTGTTATTAATGATCTAACTAGTGCGTCGGCAATATTACAACGCATGAAAGTATCTGAAGTATGGGGAGTCGGTAGTCGTATCAGTAAAAAATTGGCAACGCAGCAGATTCATACCGCTTTTGATTTAGCACAGCAAAACCCTAAAGATATTCGGCAGCAGTTTAGTGTAATGTCTGAACGTACTGTAAATGAGCTGAACGGGATAAGCTGTTTATCTTGGGATGAGGTTAAAGAACCGAAAAAAGAGATTTTTTCTACGCGAAGTTTTGGGGAACGTATTAGTGATTACAACGTACTCAAAGCTGCGTTATCCAGTCATGCCTGCATTGTTGCAAAAAAGCTAAGGAGCCAATCATCACAAGCTAAAAAATTGATGATATTTGCTTCTAATTCACCCCATGACAATCATTATTATAAACAAGCGATTGTATATTCTTTTGTAGTGCCTACGAATAACTCTACTCAATTAAGTCATGTCGTTTCGCAGGTGTTACCAAGCATTTATCAAGCAGGTATTCATTTTTATCGCTGTGGTGTAGGAGCAATAGAATTAGCAAGTAATCAATTTCAACAAGGTGACTTGTTTACGGTTGATAAGAGTAACCTAGCATTGATGCAATGTTTTGATAGTATTAATAACCGCTACGGTGCAGGCTCTATAAATATTGCGAGTGCAGGGCAAACAGACAAGTGGAATATGAAACGGCATTTTCTTAGTCCGCAATATACAACCAATTGGCATGATATTCCTAAAATACGTTGCTAAAACAATTGCTTTTATTTTGTAGAACGCATTATAAAGACACAGACCACTTAGAATTTTCATTTTTACAGATGAACGTAAATGGCATGAGTACATTAATGCAATGGGGGGGGCGACGAAAAGACCAATCAATCAAGCTTGCCTATGCAGCATCATTTAATATAACTGTTGTAAAGTTATTAGCTGACGAATTTAATTGTCCTTTTTTGCGGTTTGATGATCATACCGATAAGAATACTTAACCTAAAGAGATGAGAGTTTGGCTACAAAATGGAGCCAATGTTTTCCTTATTAAAACGCCAATATTTGTAAGCGCTTTGGAAAGTCTAATTTCTAAAGCTAGTACTCGTTTTATTTTCATTGAAGAACCATTTGGTGTAGAGCGTAAATCTATGTACTTGTTAATCGATTGCGCTATTTTATTCGATCAACCCATGGAGTTGTGTTCAGCCCACATTATCAGGAGACACACATAGAATCCGAATGAATATTTAAGAAATTCAATATAAAATTACTTAAATAAATACGTAGATTACCTCAGGGCAATCTATAACGAAGCTGGAAACCAAGTTAGAAGAAATTCGGATTTAATATTTCAAGATGTAGCTTCAATTAATAGCGCAACCAATTATATAAGTAACCGTTTGAAAAGTAATAAAAACTAACAAGTAGTTCAAAAAAAACTATTAACAGTTAGCTATTTTCACTCCATGAAATATTTTAACCAACAATTAAAACAGGCTTAAAGTGGCGTTATTTCTATCAGTATTTATTTTCAGCGTTTAATATACTTTAAAACAATCAAAAGCGGGTATCACAATGAACGATAGTAATTTTTCTGAAGATTCTGAACACAAACTAAATTTACGTAATTTGGAATTAAGTGATTTTGCTGATCTAAAAGAAATGATGGAAATTGTTTACCCTGATATGGGAGGAGCGGGGCCTGAGAAAAAATTTAAGGCTCAGCTATCAACTTTCCCAGAAGGGCAAATATGTATAGAAGATCACGGTAAAGTGATTGCCGCAGCATTCTCACTAGTTGTCGATTATGAAAAGTTTGGCGATCACCATACCTACGATGAAATCACTGGAGATGCTTATCTAACAACCCACGACCCGTTGGGAGATGTATTGTACGGGGCTGAAGTTGTCGTTCATCCAAATTATCAGGGCATGCGCCTTGGTAGGCGATTATATGAAGCCAGAAAAGAGCTTTGCCAAAACTTAAATCTAAAGTTTATTGTCGCGGGTGGGCGTATACCTAACTATCAAAATCATGCAAAAGAAATGTCACCTCAAAAGTATATTGAGCTGGTCAAAAAGAAAGAAATTTATGATCCCATTTTAACTTTTCAACTCTCTAATGATTTTGAAGTACGACGTGTTCTTAGCAAATATTTACCTGAAGATAAAGAATCGAAAGGTTATGCCACGCTGCTAGAGTGGGCTAATTTATATTACGATGATGAAAAAGCACCTTTATTTGGTGCGGTAAAAAAATCGGCAAGAATCGGTTGTGTTCAATGGCAAATGAGGCCTCTAAAGTCTGTAGATGAGCTGATTCAGCAAGTAGAGTTTTTTATTGACGCACTTTCCGATTATCAATGTGATTTAGCATTGTTACCCGAATTTTTTAATGCGCCATTGATGGGGATTGAAACACATCAAGACTCAATTGATTCAATTAAAGCATTATCAGAATTTTCTGATGAAATTATTGAAGCTATCTCGCGTTTAGCGGTTAGTTATAATATCAATATCATTGCTGGTTCATTACCTGTCATGGAGGATAATCAGTTATATAACGTCTCCTATTTTTGTCGCCGAGATGGAACACAGGAAGCTCAATATAAAATTCATCCTACGCCACATGAAAAACGCGCTTGGATCATGCAGGGTGGCGACAAGCTTAACGTTTTTGATACTGATTTTGGTAAAATAGGCATTTTAATTTGCTATGATATTGAGTTTCCAGAACTTGCTAGACTTCAATCTGAAAAAGGAATGCAATTATTATTTGTTCCTTTTTGGACTGACACTAAGAACGCTTACCTTAGGGTTCGTTGTTGTGCACAAGCTCGCGCG
>JAQWHO010000263.1 GCA_029249355.1 Thalassotalea sp. | reverse complement strand
CCATTGAAGATTTTATTGAACGATTTAATATTGATAAAGCTCACGCAGAGGTTGTGGAGCAACTCGCTCTTAGAATATTTGAATATCTAAAAAGTACTTGGCAACTCCAAGACGTGATTTATCAAGAACTGTTATGTTCCGCCATTAAACTTCATGAACTTGGTTTTGACATCAACGCTTCAGGCTATCAAAAGCACGGTCAATATATTATCGAACAAGCAGACTTACCGGGCTTTAATCAAGAGCAGCAAATTGCATTAGCTTGGTTAGTGGGCAATCAAAGAAAAAAAATAACCCCGTTAGAAGAAGAGCAATGGTCTTTGCTCTGTGCCACTGCCTTAGAAAAGCTGGCGATAATCATTCGGTTAAGCGTATTGCTCTGTCAACAACGCCATTTAGAAGATGATTATCTACTCGCTGTCATTGCTACACCTAAAACATTAGCCCTCACCTTAAAAAAGCAGTGGTTAATCGATCGCCCCATTATTGATAATGAACTTTTTTATGAACGACAAGCGATCAATACATTAGGTATTCGTTTAAGCATTAATGCTTAAATTTCAATTTCAATAGAAAGTTCAGTGAGAAATAATATCAATATAAAATATACGGATTATACACTTTTAAGTAATTAACGGTTTAATTTAGGTAACAATCAAGGAAGATCCATAATGCATATATTTACAACTCCATTTTTATTGTTTTTAACTCTTTATTTGATCAATTTTAACGCTTTTGCTCTCAATGAATCTCAAAGCAGTAAAGCATCGCTGGTGGATAAGTTAAACTCAATTTTATCAAAGCAAGAAAAAGATAAGCCTGGGGTGAGTATTCTCCTAAAAAAGGACAATGCTGTAATATTAAAATTCAGTAAAGGGCTTGCTAACAAAGATAAAAATCTATCTATAAGTTCAAATACTGGATTTCGAATTGGCTCAATCAGCAAACCTTTTACTGCTCTAGCGATTATGAAATTAGTAGAGCAAGATAAACTTTCTCTTGATGATGAAGTAACTCGTTTTATTCCTGAATTACCAAATAGTTGGCAAGATATTACGATCCAACAACTATTGTCACATAGAGTATCTATTTCAAACGATTTTTTCTCTGAGTCAAACTTACATTTAGCAAACAAATCAACCAATGAACATCTTATTAAATTTCTTTCTTCCAATAATATGAAGGTAAAAGCACTGCCTTTCGACAAAGCAATATATTGTAATAGTTGCTACGTTTTATTAGCTGAAGTAATTGCCGAGGTTAGTGGTGCTAGTTTTTCAGACTATTTAAGCAAAAATATTTTTACTCCCGCTAAAATGAAAAACACCTACATTATCGAGAAAGGTATTTCTATAAAATCTAGTGATGCGCTTAATTATGCTAAATCGGAATCTTTTTTTGGAATAAATCAATATACCACTGGTGCAATGGCTCAAGTAAGCAGTATTGATGATTTTGAGCAATTCATCGTTGCCTTAAAACAGGGGGAAATTATTAGTCAAAAATCTTTAAATTTAATGACTCAAGTTCATGCTGACTTAGGTAATGATGGGACATTTGGATTAGGGTGGATAATTGGTTGGGGTGACAAACCTTTCTTTTCCCATGGAGGCTCTCAAGATGGCTATCAATCAGAACTCTTTTTTTATCCTAAATATAATTTTGAGGTGGTTATATTAACGAATGGTGGCGACAAAACTTATGAGCTTCAATCGCAACTAATGAGAGCAATTATAACTTACTATGATCAAGCATAAATTCATCATGCATGATAAAAAATTATAAGTGAGATTTTGAAATGAAACTTGAAGTAAACATTATTGATGCGTTTACTGACACTGTATTCAAAGGTAATCCAGCGGCAGTGATCATAACAAAAAGTTGGCTTGATAAAAGCTTAATGCAATCTATTGCATTAGAAAACAATCTCTCTGAAACCGCATTCTTGGTTATGGATGAAACCGGTACTTATCAAATTCGTTGGTTCTCCCCAATTACTGAAATTGACTTTTGTGGGCACGCTACTTTAGCTTCAGCTTTTGTCATATTTAACAAAAATCCGGAGTTATGCGCCATTAAATTTTCAGCAAAAGCGGTTGGAGTTTTACCTGTTATAAAGACTGAATCCGGCAAAATTCAAATGGACTTCCCTAATACGAATCCTGAAAAAGTTAAAACTATTCCTGATAAACTAAAGTCAGGCTTGTCTATCGAACCTGTTGAAGTTTATCGTAATTCACAAGCATATTTTGCCGTGTACGAAACGGAGCATGAAGTTTTATCAGTGTTGAGAGATAACGAATCACTTATGAATTTAAAGCCTTTTGATGTGGTCGTAACCTGTAAAGCTGAATCAAATAAATATGACTTCATCTCTAGATATTTCTGGCCGGCAAATGGGGGGGATGAAGATCCTGTCACAGGCTCAATACATACTGGTTTAGCACCATTTTGGGCAAAGCGTTTGGGTAAGAATGAGTTAGTAGCCTATCAAGCTTCAAGTCGTGGCGGCCTACTAAATTGCATCGTCATGGGAGATAGAGTGCTAATTTCGGGAACCGCAATTCAATATTTAGAAGGCACTATAGTTGTGTGATGCCATAAATTTTCAAAGGTGTATCCGTAGTGTTTTATGAAGCCCTTCGAATAAACAGCAAGAAAGCGCTATAATCTATCACGTTGTAATTAAGTTTTTGTGGTTCAGCTAATTTTTTATGTAAAAAATGATTTTGCTTACTTTCAATTATTAAAGTAACAACTGTTTACTTACTATAAAAGCTCTATCATCGCGTTTAACTCTTGTATAATCCGATTGGCTAATCCAAATAAACAAGGTTACAAAAATGAATACCAAGATATATAAAACAGTGCTTTCATTAACAGACAGCTTATTATCAGCCGCTCAAACAAAAAACCAAAAAAGTTTCGACCGTTATTACGAAGAATTAAAACAACTTTGTGAAAGTAATGAATCAACCGATAAAGATCACCCTGTGCAATGGGAAACACTTGCTGATTTCACCGATGATTTAGCAACAGCTATTATTATCTATGAACGAGCGTTAGTCAAAGCTGAAGCCATTAACTCGAAAGATTTTCGCTCTTCCATTAGTTTTTCAATTGCGACGTTAAAAGTTGAATTAGGCGATAATACCGGGGCGATTGAACATCTTGAGAAAGCTAAAATAAGTTGTAATAAAATTGTAGATAAAGAATTAAAAGCTGAAATTCATGACTTGTTAGAGAAGTTAAAAAATTCATAATCTATTTATCTGCCTGCTTTCACGAATAAAAGCGTAACAATAGTGTCATAGCATACATTGCTTTTTGTTCTTAAAGTTATGCTTGGCATAAACCAGCAATGCAATTCCACATGCAACAATAAACGCCGTTAAATATAAAGCATAATCGTAGTTATTAAATTGTTTGATGAGCGCCACACAATACAAAGGCGCGATTATTTGACCTATACCATAAGCCGATGTAATCGCTCCCATAATAAAAACAGGGTTCTTTTCAGAGAGCTGACCACCAAAATTCATAAATAGAGCAACTAGCCCAATAAATGTTGCGCCAAATAACAAGCCACTAATAAGGTTCATAATTATATTGCTAGAGAATATAGGGATTAAAATACCAATAATTTGTAAGAACATAGCAATGATCATGATGTTAATACTGCCAAAGCGATGTGCCAAGCGCATCCAAATAATGCAAGCAGGGATCCCCGCAAGCCCCACTACTAACCATACATAACCACCGTAACCATTTAAACCTTCTAACGAATTCACAATATCGGGTAAAAATGTTGCTTGTACAACCATGCCTACGCCTTCAGTGAAATAGGCTAAGATCAAGATGATCACCATAGGTGAAAATAATGATTTATCAAAATTATGTTTCACTACTGTATTTGTTGGTTGTTTATCAAATCGAAGAACATAAGCAGAATAGCAGGATAAAACCGCACCAATTATAGCTAATACAAGCCATGCATCTTTCCAGTTTCCACCATAAGAAAATACACCTCTCATCACTAGATCAGTGATTAATATTGAGAAACCTAACCCGCTAAAATGAATGCCCATTGCTTTAGTTTTATTGGATAGCTTTAGCTTCATCATAACAAGTGAAGAACCAACAACCAAAGCCATTGCAGCACCAAAACCGGCCAATAACCGCGCAATAACCCAAACAATATTATTTTCGGTAATACCTAATAAAAACGATGAGACGACACAAAGAAATAATCCAAATCTAAAATATTTTACTTTGGCATGTATATCTTTGATGAAAATAGAAAAAACTGAACCAGACAAATAACCAAGATAATTTAATGAGGCAAGTACACCAGCAAAAGCTATACTAATTGATTCTTCTAACATTGCCGGTAATAGTGAGGTAAACACAAACCGAGCAACCCCTACACCAACCACAAGCGCTAAAAGACCCGCGAGTAAAATGGCCGGATTACTTTCTCGATTAAACGGTGTCATACCTGTCCAAAATAATTGCTCTTCTCGAAAGCC
>JAQWHO010000262.1 GCA_029249355.1 Thalassotalea sp. | reverse complement strand
GTTGGTAGAGCCCCGGATTGTGATTCCGGTTGTCGTGGGTTCAAGTCCCATTAGCCACCCCATTTTTCTTCATACTTTTTATATTTGTCGAAAAATAGATTATATCGGTGATTAGCGCAGCTTGGTAGCGCACTTGGTTTGGGTCCAAGGGGTCGCAAGTTCGAATCTTGCATCACCGACCACTTCTTCAATGTTTATCTTGAAATTGTACTTCCTTTATAAAATAAAAATTCAAGTGTAGATGAGAACTTGCGAAGCAAGTCGACAAAATTGTCTGGAACAATTTTTAACGCGAAGCGGCCCGAAGGGCGGAGTACAGGATGTACGTAATAATCTTGCATCACGACCACTTCTTCTTGTGTTCTTCCTTAATTTCTGAAAACACTTACTAAACTTCAATTAAATTATATTTATCACAGATATTTTAAATCAAACCATTGTGTTTGAATGTTTTTTAATCACTGAGAACACCTTATCTATTATCAATCAAAAAGAATTTTGTCTTATTTCTTTAACCTTTTTATAAATATATCGACATTTTTTGCTTGTTTCTTCAAATTAATTGCATTACCCCCTCGACTCTTGATAAAACCATCGCTATAATTTTGCGTCATTATTTTTTAATCTGAACATCTTTTATTCGCATCTTTATTCGGGAAGCGGGTTCTAAAGCTTAATGCTAAGGGACTGTGAGCAATTAATATTTTTATTGGTTGTTTGGTATATATATAGATGCGTTATTGAAAGCGTAAGAAGCGCTAAGTATTGAGGTAAGTAAATGCAAGTTTCAGTAGAGACTACACAAGGTTTAGAACGTAAGTTAACTATTTCTGTTCCAGCAGAGAAGATTGATGTTGAAGTGAAAAATCGTCTTCGTCATATTGCTAAAACTCAGAAAATCAACGGTTTCCGTCCTGGTAAAGTACCACCGTCAGTTATTCAAAAACGCTATGGTGCTTCGGTACGTCAAGAAATTGCTGGTGAAGTAATGCAGCGTAACTTTGTTGAAGCGATTATTGCAGAGAAAATTAATCCTGCTGGTCGTCCTCAATTTATTGCTAAAAGCAATGAAGATGGCAAAGATTTAGAATTTGAAGCAACGTTTGAAATCTACCCTGAAGTAGAAGTTAAGGATGTTGAAAAAATTAAAGTAGAACGTCCTGCGGTTGAAGTAACTGACAAAGATTTAGATGAAATGTTTGTTACATTACAAAAACAACACCAAACGTGGAAAGAAAACAAACGTAAAACCAAGAAAGGCGATAAATTAACTATCGATTTCTTAGGTCGTGTTGACGGTGAAGAATTTGAAGGCGGTAAAGCTGAAGGATTTGAATTAGAACTTGGTGCTAGTCGTATGATCCCAGGTTTTGAAACAGACATCATTGGCATGAAAGTTGGTGAAGAAAAAACAATTTCTGTAACTTTCCCTGAAGATTACCATGCTGAAAACCTTAAAGTTAAAGAAGCTGAGTTTGATATCAAAGTAATCAAAACTGAAGGCGCAGTTCTTCCTAATATTGATGACGAATTTGCTAAATTATTTGGTGTTGAAGAAGGCGGTGTTGAAGCACTTCGTGAAGAAGTGAAGAAAAACATGACACGTGAATTAAACCAAGCGGTAAAAGCTAAAGTTAAAGAGCAAGTCATTGAAGGTTTATTAGAAGCGAATGACATTGAGTTACCAAGCGCTTTAGTGGCTCAAGAAGTTGATGTTTTACGTCAACAAGCTATGCAACGCTTTGCTGGTCAAATGGATCCTAAGAACATGCCTGAACTTCCTTCAGATATGTTTGAAGAACAAGCTAAGCGTCGCGTAAAAGTTGGTTTATTACTTGGTGAAGTGATCAAAACTAATGAATTAAAAGTAGACGAAGCGAAAGTCACTGAGTTAATTGAATCAGCAGCATCGGCTTATGAAGATCCTCAAGAAGTTATTGAGTACTACAAAACAAATAAAGAAATGAATCAACAAATGCAAAACGTTGCTCTTGAAGAGCAAGCCGTTGAAGTATTAATTGCTTCAGCAAAAGTTAAAGATATGAAGTCTAGCTTTCAAGATGTAATGAATCCTGAAGGTAAATAAGCTATTTTCATTGACAATAGCTTAAGCAATCGCTTAAATGGCTTATATGGAAACATATGAGCCATTTTTTTATATTAAGGAAAAATAGTTGTTTACTTCTCAAAATAATTCTCAAGATCTTACGAGTATCACTGAAAGCGCATTAGTCCCTATGGTAGTTGAGCAAACTGCTAAAGGGGAACGTTCTTATGATATCTATTCTCGCCTTTTAAAAGAACGTGTAATTTTCTTATGTGGTCAAGTTGAAGATCATATGGCCAACTTAATTGTTGCCCAATTACTTTTTTTAGAATCTGAAAGCCCTGAAAAAGATATTTATTTATATATCAATTCACCTGGTGGTTCAGTGACTGCAGGCATGGCAATTTATGACACGATGAAATTTATTCGTCCAAATGTAAGTACTGTTTGTATTGGTCAAGCTGCGAGCATGGGGGCATTTTTATTATCAGGTGGCGAAAAAGGAAAACGTTATTGTTTGCCTAATGCGCGTGTGATGATTCATCAACCATTAGGTGGCTTTCAAGGACAAGCGTCAGACTTTGAAATTCATGCGAAAGAAATTCTTTATATTAAAGAAAAAATGAACAGGTTAATGGCAGAGCACACTGGTCAATCGCTTAAGAAAGTATCAGAAGATACTGACCGCGATAATTTCCTCAGTGCAGAAAGCGCGGTTGAATATGGATTAGTTGACTCCATATTAGAACAGAGATTAGACAAGTAATTAATTTATTAATTACTTCACATTGTTATCTGTGTAATTTATGAAATACTTAACAGTATTGTTGTTTAAGAATTTAAGGTTAGAGGTACCGTATGACCGATATTAAAAAAGGTGACGGTGATAACGGAAAGTTATTGTATTGTTCTTTTTGTGGTAAAAGCCAACATGAAGTACGCAAGTTAATTGCAGGACCTTCTGTATTTGTTTGTGATGAATGTGTTGAACTTTGTAACGATATTATCAGAGAAGAGATAAAAGAGATTTCACCAAAGGAAGAAAAAGAAAGCCTTCCTACACCTGTTGAAATAAGAATGAGTTTAGATGATTACGTTATTGGTCAAGACCACGCTAAAAAAGTTTTAGCGGTAGCGGTTTATAATCATTATAAACGTCTTCGTAATGGCGATTCACATAATGGTATTGAATTAAGTAAAAGTAATATCTTACTTATTGGGCCAACGGGTAGTGGTAAAACATTATTAGCTGAAACTTTAGCTAGGTTACTCGATGTGCCATTTACCATGGCTGATGCAACAACATTAACTGAAGCAGGTTATGTTGGTGAAGATGTTGAAAACATCATTCAAAAGCTTTTACAAAAATGTGATTACGATGTTGAGAAAGCGCAGCGTGGTATTGTTTACATTGATGAAATTGATAAAATTTCTCGTAAATCTGACAATCCGTCTATTACCCGTGATGTTTCAGGTGAAGGTGTTCAGCAAGCTTTATTAAAATTGATTGAAGGAACGATTGCTTCAGTACCTCCTCAAGGTGGTCGTAAGCATCCACAGCAAGAGTTTTTACAAGTAGATACATCTAAAATACTATTTATTTGTGGTGGTGCTTTTGCCGGTCTTGATAAGGTTGTACAACAACGTTGTGATATAGGAACAGGCATTGGCTTTGGTGCTGAGGTTAAGTCTTCAGATCAAGGAAAAACCTTAACTGAACGTTTCCAAGATGTTGAACCTGAAGATTTAGTGAAATATGGTTTGATTCCTGAGTTTATTGGTCGTTTACCTGTAGTCGCTACATTAACTGAACTTGACGAAGATGCTTTGATTCAAATTCTTCAAGAGCCGAAAAATGCTTTAACAAAACAGTTTACTGCATTGTTTGATATGGAAGATGTCGAGTTAGAGTTTAGAGAAGATGCTTTAAAGGCAATCGCTCATAAAGCGATGACTCGTAAAACAGGTGCTCGTGGTTTACGTTCTATTGTTGAAGGTGTTTTACTTGATACTATGTATGAATTACCTTCGATGGACAATGCAGCTAAAGTTGTTATTGATGAAACAGTGATAAAAGGTGAATCTAAACCGATTATTATCTATGAAACGCAACAAGATAAAGCGGCATCAGATAGTTAACTGAAAAGCGAATGTTTTGTACATATACGAAATTATGCTCCTGCAATTTCGATATACCGTACTTCCTGTACATAAAAGAGCCACTTAGGCTCTTTTTTTTATTCCTTTGTTGAAAGATAATCTATTATCCCCATATAGTTTTTAACATCGTAAAATTTTCTCCTATTGATTTCCAAGAGAGTACCTATGTCTGAAGAATTAGCTGAAGTAACTAATGTCGCTGAAATACCTGTTTTAGCTTTACGTGATGTGGTTGTTTATCCACAAATGGTGATCCCATTATTTGTCGGAAGAGAGAAATCGATTCGTTGTTTAGATATAGCGATGGAAAGCGATAAACAAGTGTTTTTAGTAGCTCAAAAAGATGCCGCTGTTGATGACCCAACTGCTGACGATGTTTATCGCACAGGTACCGTTGCAACTATTTTGCAAATGTTAAAGCTACCTGATGGCACGGTAAAAGTTTTAGTCGAAGGTGTTCGTCGAGCAGAAATTACTGCTTTTATTGAAACCGAAGAATATTTCACGGCTGCAATCGACTATTTAGCTCCTGAAGCTACAGACATTGATCATATTGAAATATTGGTTCGCTC
>JAQWHO010000261.1 GCA_029249355.1 Thalassotalea sp. | reverse complement strand
TAGCGGATGAGCCAACCGGTAATTTAGACTTTGATACCGCCGAGCAGATTTATCAATTATTAAAAGAGCTCAACAATACTGTTAATACTAGTTTTGTTATTGTGACGCATGACTTAACCTTAGCCGCGAAAATGGATCGACAACTGCGATTAGATCATGGTCAACTCAAGCCGTTAGTGGATGCTTAATTATGTTTAAACCGTTGAGTCTATTTTTAGGATTAAGATATATTGCCAATCGACAAGGTAAAGGTTTTACGTCGTTTATTTCAGCCTCATCAACTATTGGCATTACCCTCGGAGTTATGATTTTAATTATAGTACTTTCAGCCATGAATGGCTTTGAGCGTGTACTTGCGAAAAACTTACTTTCTATTGTTCCTCATGGCGAATTAATTTCAGTGAATGAGCCGATTGAAGATTGGCAATCAACCATTAATAAAATTCAACAAAATCCTAAAGTTATTGGCGCTGCACCTGTGATTAAAATGCAGGGCATGATGCAAAAGGGTAATGAACTTAAAGGATTAGAACTTCGAGGTGTTGACCCAATCTTGGAATTGTCGGTTTCGAGTATTGGCGATTATATTACCGCGGGTTCATGGCAAGACTTAAATAAAGAAAACGCCGTTGTGATTGGCGCTGGAATAGCGAAAAAACTCAATGTTTGTGTAGGGGATAATGTGCAAATGTTGTTACCGCCAATGAAGCAAGGTAATAACCTTAATCAACAAATTAGCTCACTCACTAAACGCAATATGACTGTCGTTGGTATTTTCAAGTTTGGCGGTGAAATTGACAGTAATCAAGCCTATGTTTCATTAGATCAAGCCATTGATATCCTTGGTTTTCAGCAAGGTGAAGTGCAGGGTATTCGCTTGAAAGTGGATGATGTTTTTAATGCGCCGATTATCGCTCGAAATGTCGCTTATACCCTTGATGTTTATTTATATATTTATGATTGGACACGTACGCAAGGCCATTTGTATAACGATATTCAACTCGTTCGAATGGTGATGTTTGTCGTACTTGTGCTGGTAATTGCTGTTGCGAGTTTTAATATTGTTTCAACACTTATTATGGCTGTGAATGAGAAACAAAGTGATATTGCCATTTTAAAAACAATGGGGGCAAATTCATCCACAATTATGCTGACATTTATCTTACAAGGTATTACTAATGGCATGTTAGGTTGTATTATTGGCGGTGGCTTAGGGGTTTACTTGTCGAATAATTTAACGGAGTTTTCTATAGCGATAGAGAATTTTATCGGCGTTAAATTTTTATCAGGTGACGTTTATTTTATTGATTTTATTCCTACTTATGTTAATCAAACGGATGTGGTTGTTACGATTACAACAGCATTATGCTTAACCTTTGTCGCAACATTATATCCTGCATGGCGAGCGACTAAAATTGAACCGGCACAAGTGTTGGGGCAGTTATAAGGCTACTGTGAAATAGCCTATTTTTTTATTTTACGAGTAATGCGCTTTTGCCATTCCTTCACAACAGAGTAACGCCAAAGTGCATGAATACCAAAATAACCAATGATTGAAAAGGCCGTTGCAAGTACCCCACAACCGACTAAAAATGCTGGTCCAATAGTTGAAACGCTCTCAACTACCCACTGCCAACTAGCTTCAAAGACGAATTCCTTTTCTGAAGCACCAATAACCCAGGTACCCACAACATAACAAAAATAAAAAATTGCCGGCATTGTCAATGGGTTAGTGATCCAAACTAAGGCAATTGAAAGGGGTAAGTTTGCATGTACTATAATAGCTATGCCTGCAGATAAAACCATTTGAAAAGGTACTGGAATAAAAGCAAAAAATAAGCCGACAGCAAAAGCTTTAGCAACAGATCTTCTGTTTAAATGCCATAAGTTTCCATTGTGTAATAAGTTACCAAAAATCTGTAAATGTTTATTATTTTTGATCGTATTGTGATCAGGCATAAATTTTTTAATTAATTTTTTAGGCATACACTCACAAATTATGGAAAGCAATCACTATGGATTGGTGGTTAATCACATTTTTTATAGGATCTCTATTGTCACTGTTTTTTCCGGCAGTGCCAACCTTATTTTATGTGGTTTTATGTTTAGTTTTAGCTTGTGCAATATTCGGCTTAGCGAAAACACGGAAATACACTGGGCTATTCTTAGGCTGTGCATGGTTACTTTATCATGGAACGGTATATCAAGAACTTAAACAAAATCATTATTCTTTAAAGTTAGACTCAATTCGTTCATCCATGGTGATTCAAGGTGAAATAACTTCAATTCCTCAACTTAAAAATCAAACTCAACGATTTAATTTTTCCATTAGTCATATTAACAATGAGCGAATTAATCAGAGACATAAAGTAAGACTTTCTTGGAAAAACGTTCAACATGTTCACTTTAATAGCTTATCTCAAGGACAAAAGTGGCAATTTATCGTGCGATTAAAGCCTGCTCATGGCTTAGCTAATTTGGGAGGTTTTAGTTACCAAACTTGGTTAAGAAAAAACGATTTGGTTGCAACAGGTTATGTATTGGATGCCAAAACTAAAGAAAAATCTAAGAAAGAAAATGTACGAAGAGAAAATGTACGAAGAAAGAATATTCTACTAAAAAATACGGTAACGGTTAGACAAAGCCTTTATCAAAAAATAACAACACTATTACCTAAGCATGATTTATCACCCATTGTATTGGCCTTAACTTTTGGTGAACGGAGTCAATTAACGAAAGATCATTGGCGAGTATTGCAAAATACCGCAACTCAACATCTTATTGCTATTTCTGGTTTACATTTAGGTTTGGTAGCAGGTGGGGCTTATCTATTTTTTAGCTGGTTAATGAAAACGTTACCTTTACACATATTTGTTTCTAAAGCACAGCAGCAAAAGCTTTTACGATTTAACCATCAAATAATAGTTATTTCATTCACTTTGCTATTCGCACTTTTTTATAGCTATTTAGCGGGATTTTCAGTACCAACCTCTCGGGCATTGTTGATGCTCTTATTATATTGGGGAGCAAGAGGTTTTGGGTTAAAGCTTAGTGCCACACGTCTGATATTAGTCACGATTTTTTTTATAATGCTGCTTTCACCATTTAGCTTATTTTCTAATAGTTTTTGGTTATCGTTATACGCGGTTTGCATTATTTTTTTTTTACTGTGGCGTTTTCGCATGTACTTCTCAAAACAGCCGTTCGAAAAAAGCCAATGGCTAAGTAAAGTTAAACAATGGTTTTTAGCCCTGTTTTATTTACAAGTAGGTCTTATTTTTTTGATGATACCCATTACGGTACAATTTAATCATCAATTATCTCTACTTGCTTTTCCCGCTAATTTGGTAGCAGTGCCATGGATGAGTTTTACTGCTATTCCATTAAGTTTAATGTCGGTTGTTTTTGCGCCAATAAGTGATGCTATTTCTACTTTTTTCATTGAATTATCGTTAATGAGTTTAACTGTTCTTTGGCAGTACTTAACATGGTTAAGTAAGTTCTCGTTGGCTGAAATTCAAGTTTCATTTTTTGATTGGTGGTATTTAGTTGCCACTTCTTTATTGATTATATTGTACTTTTTTGTTGGCTTAACAAGTCGTCATGTATTTGCTTTATGTTGTGTAATGAGCGCTTTCGGTTTTATATATTTTAAAGCAAGCACAAACACAGGCAATGCTTGGCAAGTGAATGTGATGGATGTCGGACAAGGGCTTTCGGTTATTATAGAAACTAAAGGCATTGAAACTAAAAGCATAGAAGCTAATGGTATTAAAACTAAAACCATTAAAACTAAAACCAGTGGAATTAACAATAATGAAAATAAAAAGGGTAAAAATAAAGTACTGATTTACGATACAGGCGCGAGTTATCCCAGTGGGTTTTCTATGGCTGAAGCTGTTATTACTCCATATTTAATCAGTCAAGGTTACCAAATTATAGATAAACTCATCATTAGTCATGATGATAATGATCATGCCGGCGGCTTGTTATTATTAACTGAAGAATTCTCCATTGAGCAAATAATTTATAACGATAATAAAAAGCACTTTCAATGCTTAGCTGGTACTCAAATGATGTGGCAACATTTAACTATTGAATTTCTCTGGCCGAGCTCTCCCAATGCAAAACATAATGATGACTCTTGCGTGATGAAGATTTCTGATGGTAAAAGAAGTGTTTTACTCAGTGGTGATATTTCTAAAAAAGTTGAGCGACGATTAGTTCAACAATATTCATCAGTCGACCTTAATGAAAGTTCAACGCTAAAATCGGATATTTTAATTGTGCCGCATCATGGTTCAAAAACGTCGTCATCGTTTGAATTTATTAAGCATGTGTCACCGCAATATGCAGTATTTAGCGCAGGTTACTTAAATCGATGGAAAATGCCTGTCGACAGTGTTGTTAAACGTTATCACCAACAAAATATTCGCACTTTAAATACAGCGGAAAATGGCATGATTCAATTTATCATTACGCCAGATGACATTAAGATAAAAACATATCGAGAAGATCTTTGGCCATTTTGGTTCGCCAATTAGTTTGCTAGGAATCAAAGATAACCGGAGAGGAAATTATGGGTAAGTTATCTTTAAATTACGAGCTTAAGTTTGATTAACATATGGATAAATCAGGCTTAGGTAAAACATGGCTTGGTTGCTGTAGCAATTAAGGCTAAAATAGTTAAGTAATTAATATTTAAAATCAATTGAAGCGATAATTAGTTATGTTCAGTTGTAACAACATAACTAGCATAAATAAAAATAGTTAGGTGAACACTTCAGTTGAAGTCAGTTATTGGGAATTAAATGTCGAGCAAACCAGCAGCAGAATCAGTAATAAAGCCACAGCAAGAAAAGTCAGCACCTGTTCAAGAGGTGAGTACTTGGCAGAATTTTAAACGTTTAATGCGTTATTCAAGAGCTTATAAAACAGGATTTATCGTCGCGATTTTTGGCATGTTAGGTTATGCAGGCATTGACACATTATTTTTTTCTCAGCTACAGCCTTTAATTGATGATGGATTGACGGGAACAAATCCTAATGTAATGAAATGGGCACCTATCTTTGTTGTTGTGTGTTTTATTATTCGTGGTATTTGTCATTTTCTAGGTAATTACTGCTTAGCTTGGGTAGGCAATAATGTTGTTACTGATATTAGGCAATCATTGTTTGAACATATTATGGCTCTACCTGTTGCCTTTCATGATACTGAGTCAACAGGTACGTTAATTTCCAAGTTAACTTTTGATACCGAACAAGTACTGCAAGCCACCAGTAAAGCCTTGTTGACCTTGGTTCAGCAAGGCGCAATGGTGATTGGTTTTCTTGCGGTGATGTTTTATAACAGTTGGCAATTATCAGCGATATTTTTATTGATCACCCCTATTATTGCCTTGATTGTTACCTTTGTTTCACGCCGTTTTCGCAAAGTCAGTAAAAGCATTCAAAATGCTATGGGTGAAGTTACCTCAGCTGCTGAGCAAACCTTTAATGGCCATAAAGTGGTATTAACGTTTGACGGGCAACAGCGAGAGTCAGCACGTTTTTCGCAAATTAATAAACACAATCGTCAGCAACGCATGAAAATGGTGGCGACCAAATCGGCAAGTGTACCTATTATTCAAATAATAGCGTCATTTGCTTTAGCATTTGTCTTGTATGTCGCTAATTTAGATAGCATGCGTGAAACATTAAGCCCCGGTGTGTTTATTACTGTGATCACGTGTATGACCATGTTGCTCAGACCGCTTAAATTATTAACCACAGTTAATAGTGATTTTCAAAATGGCATGGCAGCTTGTGTGAGTATTTTTGCGGTACTTGACCAAGATAAAGAAAAAGACACGGGCATTATTCCTATCACCAAAGCACAAGGTAAATTAACCTTTAAAAACGTGAACTTTGCTTATCCGGGTAATGAACATAACACCTTATGTGATTTAAATATTACTGCGAATGTTGGGGAAACTATTGCCTTAGTTGGGCGATCAGGAAGTGGTAAATCGACCACAAGTTCATTATTACTCAGGTTTTATGATGCTACTTCTGGGGAATTATTAGTTGATGATCATAATATTGTTGATTATCAGTTAAAAGATTTACGTAAACAATTTGCTTATGTGTCTCAGCAAGTGGTGTTATTTAATGATTCCTTAGCTAAGAATATTGCTTATGGAAAACCTGAAGCGACACAAGAAGAGATTATAGCCGCCGCTAAAAAAGCGCATGTATTAGAGTTTGCTGACAATTTACCGCAAGGATTAGCAACTAATATTGGAGACAACGGTGCATTATTGTCAGGAGGACAACGACAACGTGTTGCCATTGCTCGTGCTTTATTATGTGATGCACCATTTTTAATCTTAGATGAAGCCACTAGCGCTTTAGATACTGAATCTGAACGACATATTCAAGATGCCTTAATTGAATTACAAAAAAATCGTACCTGTATTGTTATTGCTCACCGTTTATCGACAATTGAAAATGCCGATAAAATTATTGTCATGGAACAAGGGAAAATCATTGAGCAAGGTGATCATAAAACCTTACTTAAAAAAGAAGGGGCCTATGCCCAACTTCATCGTTTTCAATTTGGTTCAGCGGTCGAATAATTCATGCGATTAATTGAAAAAGTTTGGTTTGAAGGGCATAACGCAAAATGGTGGTTAGTGCCATTAATGTTGCCACTTACATTGTTTTTTTGGTTTCTCTCTTCTTTACGCCGCAATTTATTTTCTGCCAAATTAAAAGAAAGTATCAAAGTGGATTGTCCTGTGGTGATTGTTGGTAATATCGGCATAGGTGGAAATGGTAAAACGCCGGTAGTTTTGTATTTGGTCGAGCAATTAGCTAAGCGTGGCGTTAAAGTTGGTGTGCTTAGCCGTGGTTATGGCGGAAAAGCGCCTCATTATCCGTATTTACTTAACGAAAGTAGTTCTGCTATTGAAGCTGGAGATGAGCCTATACTTATTTATCAGCGCTGTAGAGTACCTGTTGTTGTCGGTGCTGATCGTATTGCTGCTGCCAACTTTTTAATTGAGCAAGGCTGTCAAATAATCATTAGTGACGATGGCTTACAGCATTATCGATTAAAACGTGATTATGAATTATTAGTTGTTGATGGAAAACGTCTTTTTGGTAATGGCTTATTATTACCCGCAGGACCATTGCGTGAAACCGTAAGTCGATTAAATGAAGTCGATCGTATTATTATCAACGGTGGAGAAGATGAGCATGTTGACGAATGTTTATTGAACAATAAAACAGCTAAACATCTTATGAGTTTGAGCGCACATCGTTTAGTTAACTTGAAAAGTGGTGAGTCTAAAACGTTAACAGAGTTTGTTCATGATCATTCAACAATTAATGCTATTGCTGGTATCGGTGATCCACAACGTTTTTTTAGTTATTTAACACAACTTGGCTTTACGCTTGATAAACAGCACGGTTTTGTTGATCATCAAGCGTATAGTAAAGCACTTTTTGACGAAGTTGAAAAAACGAATATTCTCACAGAAATACGTCCGTTAGTGATGACAGAGAAAGATGCGGTAAAGTGTAAAAAATTTGCTGAACAACATTGGTGGTATTTGCCGGTTGATGCGGTATTTTCAGCTGAAGACAATGAATTGATAATCACTGATATTTTAAAGTTGATTAAGTAACTCTAGCCAACAACATTTGTTAGGTCACTTTAATGAAGTAATGAATTAACTTAATCGCCTAGTTAAACGATAAACGATAAACGATAAACAAAATTAAGCAATGAGAAGAGAATAAATTATGGCTTTTGATAGTAAATTAATGGAAATTTTGGCATGTCCAGTTTGTAAAGGAAAGTTAGACTACAAAAGGGATCAAAAAGAATTAGTCTGTAACTTCGACCGTTTAGCTTATGCAATTGTAGAAGATATTCCGGTACTTTTAGAAAGCGAAGCACGTCGAGTAACCGAAGAAGAGCGCGCTTAATCATTAACACGCTTTATACCAAACGGATTAATTACTCCGATTGGTATTACAATTAAATAGGATAAATTATGTCATTTGTTGTGGTGATCCCTGCGCGCTATCAATCTTCACGTCTGCCTGGAAAAGTGCTTGCTGATATTCAGGGTAAACCGATGATCCAATGGGTTGTCGAAAAAGCTGAAAAAAGTGGCGCTAAAAAAGTGATTGTCGCAACCGATAATGACGAAGTAGAAAAAGTCGTTAAAAACTTTGGCGGTGAAGTATGTAAAACGCGTGCGGATCATCAATCAGGCACCGAACGCTTAGCGGAAGTGATGGAGCAGTACAAGTTTGATGATGATCAAGTCATTGTCAACGTGCAAGGTGATGAACCTTTTATTCCTTCAGAAAATATTGCACAAGTCGCGAAAAATTTAGCGAATCAACAACGGACTAATCAGCAACAAGCAAGAATGGCAACGTTAGCGGTTCATATTACCGATGTTGAAGAAGCATTTAATCCTAATGCAGTAAAAGTATTATGCGATAAAGATGGTTACGCGCTCTATTTTAGTCGAGCGACAATTCCTTATGATCGGTCGCGCTTTTTGAATAACACGAACATTCAAGAAATAGGTGATTTTTATTTACGACATATTGGTATTTACGCATACCGAGCTGGTTTTATTAAAGATTACGTTAATTGGCCTGCGAGCCAATTGGAGCAAGTAGAATCGCTTGAGCAGTTACGTGTGCTTTGGCAAGGTGAAAAAATTCATGTTGATGTTGCAGAGTCTCGTTTACCTGTAGAAGGGGTTGATACCCCTGAAGATTTAGAAAAAGCTAGAGAGTTTGCCAAAAAACTTAACATCGAATCATTAAAAACGTGAATAAATAAAAAAGCGGTAACTCATATAAAGTGACCGCTTTTTTGTTGAAACCTTATTAATAATTATCCTGATGGCATGGCTAATATTTCTTTAATATCAATACTTCCAGTGAATTTAACAAAGCTAGCTTCTTGTTTCATACGGCCCAATACCGCCATACGATCAGAAAGCTCATTCCCTTCAATATTGGCATGCCCTTTAACATGATTAATACTCACGTTACTTTTTATTTCTTGATAAAGAGTGTAGCAAGCTTGCACTAATTCAGGGTTCTTGATCGGCTGGCCATCGGCTTTCTTCCAACCCTTATTTTTCAAACCCGTTGCCCATTTGGTAATAGCGTCAATTGAATATTTTGAATCAGATAATACTTGTACGCTTTTATCGTCGGCTATAAAGCTTTTTGCCAGTTTAAATGCTTCAAGCATGCCATTTAACTCGGCTGTATTATTGGTACCATTGGCTTCATATAAACCGTACCAAAGCTCAGAAAGTGTTGATTGTTGATAAACCGCTATACCTGTTCCAGATTTTCCAGGATTAGGTGAACAAGCACCGTCACAGTAAATATTAATGTCTGCATCATTACTGACATTTCTTGATGAATTCACTTGTTTTGTAGAGCTAGCTTTATTTGTTGAAGGTGCGCTACCGCCTTTTGATAAAGAACGCTTCATTAATGCTTTGGTGTAAGTTTCTGCAAAGGCCGCTTCTGCTTCTTCTTTCGAAGGAAAACCCATAAATTGTGCATCACTGCGACCTGCTGTAACATTTTGTACAGTGCCCCAGTTATCAAATACACCTGTTTTTGCGCCTTTCCACACAACATAGTATTTTTTTGCCATCTTATGTTTTTACCTTGTTTTTTAATGACCAAAGAACGAGCACAACACCAACCAAGAAAAATGGAATACTTAACATTTGTCCGGTATTTAATGATATTTCTATCGTGTAGGCGGCTTGCTGCTGTTTAAAATACTCGATTATAAAACGTGCGGTAAAGGTCATGATCAGGAACAGACCTAATAACATACCTTGATAGGTTTTCGCCTTGGTAAATTTATATATCATCGTCAAAGAGATAAAAATGATGGCGTAAGCTATGGCTTCATAAAGTTGAGCTGGGTGTCTAGCGACATTATCGATGCGCTGAAAAACAACAGCCCAAGGCACATCGGTTGCTTTACCTATAATTTCAGCATTGACGAAATTTGCACTGCGAACAAAAATGCCAAAAAGTGCTGTAGCTATGGCTAATCTATCTAGCAACCAAATAAAGCTTAATGGATTTTTTCTAGTGTAAAAATAGGCACCAATTATAGCACCTAAACCACCGCCATGACTGGCTAAACCGCCTTCCCAAATAGCGAGTATTTTCAAAGGGTTTGAAAAATAATAATCAGGATCATAGAAAAAACAATGACCTAAGCGAGCACCAACAATAATGCCAATAACTACATATACTAATAAGTTATCGAGAGATTCAACATTTTGATTTTCTTGTTGATAAACCCACTTCATGTAATACAAACCAGCAAAAATAGAGCTCGCGAAAATAGCACCGTACCAATGAATAGTGACAGGTCCGAGAGAAAGCAAAACGGGATCTATGTTCCAAATAAAATGTTCCACAAAACAACCTTTTAATAAGTGTTTAAATATCAATGGCGGCTAATATATCAAGCAATTCACGTGATGTGCAGAGCAATTGGTATATTAAATGAAAAAACATATTTTATTTCGATATTATTCTTTGAATTCAATTAAACGTTTTTGGAAAATTAACCTGCGATAAATAAACTGATAGCCAATAAAAGTGGTGTTAAGTTGGTTGATACAACATTTAATATCATCGTTCTTGGGTTTTGAGCAATATTTTCACCTAATGAAAAAATTTTAGGAAAAGCGATAAAACTTAATGAGAGAGGCAGCAAACAAATAAGTGAAAGATAGGGTAATGTTTGGTTAAAAATTAAAAAACATAATACCATCATAGAAGATGAAGCAAAAAAGATATAAACGCCACTGGCGAACTTTGTTCCATATTTTATTGCTAGATGGTTTCTTCCTGATTTTTTATCAGCTTGTATATCAGGGAACTGATTAAGTAATAACAAATTGTTAATTAAAAAGAAGGGGATAAGTGAAATAAGCCAAACGTCTTGATTATAGCTTAACGTTTGCGTTAGATATGCACCGACAACCATTAATAGCCCAAAACCAATCCCCGGAGCTATCAAACACAAAAAGGGGCTTTTATTTAACCATTTGGTATAGGTAAAAATTATGATTTAGCCTAATAATCCTAATGGTATGACTTTAAAGCCAATTTTAATCGAAAAGTAACTTCCTATGAATAGCACAATAGAAGCTGACAAAATGGCTATTTTAAGCACGTTATTCGCCAAGTGAGGTTGATCTTTTAATAAGCCACTTCCGCCACTAAAAGGTGTTGGGGTGGTAATTAAATCTAATCCGCTGTGAAAGTCTTGGAATTCATTCAAACAATTTACTGCAATCGCCGAAAATATAGCGCCAATCATAGTCAAAATAAAACTCACTAATTGAAATTCAAATTGATAGTAAAGCGCCATTGATTGACCTAATAACACGCATATCGGCGCTAATATCAAAAAGGGCGGTCTAATTGCAGGAATACAAGCAATAAAATTATTCATATTTATAGCGAAACCTTTTTAATATACGTTAATATGTAGTTCTGTTAGTTCTCTTATCTTAATATAAATTAAGGTGGTTTTTGGGAATATAATCAAACTACTTTACTAAAATTTTCTCAACTACTTTGAAGGTTTCTTATGCAATTTAAGCATTTAAAAAATACCGAATTCACTTCTTCTAGACTGATTTATGGCTGTATGCGAATAACCGGAGAGAATAATCAAGTAGATCGTAATAAAGGTAAGGTTGCTATCCGTGCTGCTATAGAATCAGGATATAACCATTTTGATCATGCTGATATATACGGCGGCGGTGAATGTGAAACGTTGTTTGGTGAGCTATTAAAAGAAAGTCCAAACTTAAGAGATGATATTCTTATTACTTCTAAAGCGGGTATTCGACCGAAAAAAGAGCATAACGATTACGCGCCAACGCGTTATGATTTTAGTAAAAAATATATTATTGATAGTGTAAATGGTTCATTGAGCCGACTAGGCATTGAACAATTAGATATGTTTTTATTACATCGCCCCGATTTTTTAATGAATGTTCATGAAGTGGCTGAAACGTTCGCAATATTAAAAGCGAGTGGCAAAGTTAAACATTTTGGTGTTAGTAACTTTAAACCCAGCCAAGTTGAATTATTACGTTCTGTGATGTCGATGCCATTGGTAGCGAATCAAGTAGAAATTAATATTCACAATGTAGATACTTTACTTGATGGCACATTAGATCAATGTCAGCAGCATAAAATAACGCCTATTGCCTGGTGTCCCTTGGGCGGCGTTGCATATTCTGCTTGGGGCAATACATTTGGTATTGAAGATGAACAACGTATTGAAAATGAATTAAGACAGCAAGCCAGTAAATATCAATGTGAACCTTGGCAAGTGATTTTAGC
>JAQWHO010000260.1 GCA_029249355.1 Thalassotalea sp. | reverse complement strand
CATTACATCAACACGCACCATGTCTGCCGCTTCAAAGCGAACAAAGTGATAATCAAGAGAAGCATAACCACGACTGGTTGATTTTAACTTATCAAAAAAGTCCATCACCACTTCAGCCATCGGCAATTCATAAGTTACTGCAACCTGATTACCATGATAAATAATATCTTTTTGTACACCGCGTTTTTCAATACATAAGGTAATAACATTACCTAAATGCTCTTGCGGGACTAGAATATTCGCTTGAACAATAGGTTCTCGAATTTCGTCGATGTTATTGGTTGCCGGTAAATCGCCAGGATTATCAATCGATAGTACCTCACCATTTGTGCAGGCAATTTCATAATTTACTGTTGGAGCCGTGGTAATTAAATCAAGATCATATTCACGTGCTAAACGTTCTTGAACAATCTCCATATGAAGCATACCTAAGAAGCCAATACGGAAACCAAAACCAAGAGCAGAAGAGTTTTCTGGTTCAAACAATAAAGAAGCATCATTTAAACTCAATTTATTCAGTGCATCACGAAAGTTTTCATAATCGTCTGAACTGATTGGGAAGATACCCGCATAAACTTGTGGTTGTACTTTTTTGAAACCAGGCAATGCAGCTTTGGCTTCTTTTTTAGAAATGGTGATGGTATCACCGACCGGCGCACCATGAATTTCTTTAATTCCGGCGATAATAAAACCTACTTCGCCTGTTTTTAAAACGCCTGTATCTTTTTGTTTAGGAGTGAATATCCCTACTTTATCAATTTGGTGGGTTTGCCCTGTCGACATCACCACCATTTTATCGCCTTTTTTCACTTCGCCATTCATAACTCGAACAAGTGAAACAACCCCTTGATAATTATCGAACCATGAATCAATGATTAGGGCTTGTAAAGGCGCATCAGGATCACCTTCAGGTGGAGGTATATGCGTAACAATATCTTCTAATACGTCTTCAATACCAATACCTGTTTTAGCACTACACTGTACTGCATCAGTAGCATCGATACCGATAATGTCTTCAATTTCTTCACTGACGCGATCCGGGTCTGCTTGTGGTAAATCAATTTTATTTAAAATGGCTCGAACTTCTAAATCCATTTCAATCGCGGTATAACAGTTTGCAACGGTTTGGGCTTCAACACCTTGCCCTGCATCAACAACAAGTAAAGCACCTTCACAAGAAGCTAACGAACGAGAAACTTCATAAGAAAAATCTACGTGACCAGGTGTGTCGATAAAGTTCAGTTGATACGTTTCACCATCTTTAGCGTGATAATCTAACGTAACACTTTGTGCTTTAATAGTAATTCCACGTTCACGTTCGATATCCATAGAATCAAGAACTTGCGCTTCCATTTCACGATCTTGCAAACCTCCGCAATGCTGGATCAAGCGATCAGAAAGCGTAGACTTACCATGGTCAATATGGGCAATAATAGAAAAATTTCGGATATGTTTCATAGATGAAAATTCAGTTAAACATTTTGTAAAATCAATAATGGCGAGATTTTAGCTAATTTAGGCGGTTGGGGCTATCTTTTGTTGAATATTAATAAAGATAATCAGTGAGAACTTTGTCAGTATTTCGTTTATTTATATTTAATATGAAGATAATTAGCGCTAAGAATGAGTTTTACTTGGCGGTAAAACTTTTAATAAGGTCGGTAACCATTCTTGTTTATTGAGCGAAATCGATTGTTGTCTTTTTGCTAACGAAAAACCTAAAAACCCGCCTAAAATAGCGAGTGGTAATGCCCATAGTTCATGAGGTAGAAAACTTTTTCCAACTAAAAATTGCCCAAAAAAACTGCCGATAAACAATCCAATTAACGGCCACATATAGACTTGCCAAGCCGCCGATAACAGTATTTTTTCTGATAAACCAATAGTAACGTGATCACCTACTTTTACAGGGTATTCAGAAAAGACTGTGTATGTTGTTTTTTTTTGAGGAAATGCTTTTGCTATTTGACCACTACCACAAGACTCAAGTTGCTGACAGCCACTACAAGTAGATTTAACAATACTTTCAACTGTAATGTTTCCGTGCTCTATGGCTGTAACTTGAGCTTGTTCTTCAATCATGGTTGAGGCCTAGCTAATAGCGTAACTGAATCCGCTATTTTCTTCGCTGTTATTGAAGGAATTTTGCCTACTACACTAACCTCAATTCCTTTAACAACTTGGCTTAAAGCAACGGTAGCACCATCCATCACATAATCAACCGAACGTTGTTTCTCTTTGCTTTGTGTTACATATACTGAAATATCGACTAAACCATCACCAAATAACGTAAATTCTACCGGCTGTTTAGTGGACGCAATTCTATGACGATTGGCATTGATTTGCTCAAAACCTGCTGGTAACCAATTTACTTTCCAAGATAATTTTTGTTGCTGATAACCTTGGGGAATATCTACAACACTTGGTAATTCAGTATCTTGTAATTGATTCAAGCTTTCAGATGGCTTTTCTGTAATGTCTAAATGGGTAAACTGTATTTGTTCAAGCTGTTGCCCTTTACTCGTGACTATCGCCAGTTTTAATAACAAACCTGTTTTTTCATCTAGCCATAACCAATGACCATATTTATTAGCCTCTTTCGGCACTATTCGAACAATTTGAGCACTTCGTCCTAAAATGCGACTTTTTCCGACCGATATAAAATTATACGTTGATGATAATGCGTGAATATCACCACTTAATATATTAGGAATAGGACCTTTAAGGTTTGCTGAAAGAACAGAATAAGGAGGTAATTCAGGTTCAATATAGCTAATGGTGTTTTCTTTTCGAAGTACATCTCTACGGGGACCATTGAGTAACGATAATATTTCGAGTTCAACATTTTGTTCGTTTACACCATGAAACCAATGATAAGGCTCCGCATGATTATTTTTAACGACAACAAAAGACGTACTGAAATTTAAAGTTTGTAGAGATTGTGAAAGACGAGCAAGCCATACGTCAGCTGTTTCAGGTGATTCGGTCTCAGCTGACCATACTGGAGAACTTAAGCTCCCCAGTATTAAAAAACAAATTAATAACTTCATTTAACTGTATCGGTAACCTCTTTTTCAGCATTTTCTGGTTTTTCTGCTAATGCTGTAAATTTAAGTTGTTGTTTATGATCTTGTAAAAGCGCTTGAAAACGACGTTGCTGTTCAACAATGGCTTGTTGTTGTGACATTCTACTATTTTGCTGATAGTTAAGACTTACTGGCTCAGCGATACCACCAAAAGGCACTGTTTGTACAATAGGGTTCGGTACTAAAGCATCATTTTCAGCGACATTCTGTTGGACACCAATTACCATTAAACCAGCTGCTGAAGCTGCTATAGCTACTTGACCAAAAGGTTTAGCAAATTGAATAACTTTCGCTTTAACTGTTTCACTAAAGCTTGCTTTAGAAATAGGCGCTAACACTGTTGGTTCTTCGGCAATAGCATTAGCAATTGCCGCTGACATGTCAGTATTTAACGAATGAGGTAATTCGTCACGCATAGCATCACCAATTAAATGATAACGTTGCCAAGTTTCGGACATATGGTTGTCTTTAACTAATTCGTCAAAAACATCATCATTGGCTTGATAATTATCAACTAATGATGAAACTGTCTCAAACTTACTTTCACTCATATATACACCTTTAAAAAACCGATAAATTAGCGTTGAAGTAATGGCCTGATTTTTTTATCTACAGCATCTCGTGCTCTAAAAATTCTTGAACGAACTGTGCCAACAGGACATTCCATAATCGTTGCTATTTCTTCGTAACTTAACCCTTCAAGCTCTCGTAGATTTATTGCTGTGCGCAAATCTTCCGGTAATTGCTCTATGGTATCAAATATTACACTTTTTATTTCTTTGGTTAATAATAATTTCTCAGGTGACGCGTTTTCTCTCAGTGCATCACCCGCATCATAAATCTCTGCATCTTCAATTTCAATATCCGAACCCGGTGGTTTTCTGCTACTTGCAACCATATGGTTTTTCGCGCAGTTAACCGCAATTCGGTATAACCATGTATAAAAAGCACTATCACCTCTAAAGTTAGGTAAAGCTCGATAAGCTTTGATAAATGCTTCTTGTACTATATCTGGAACATCACTATGGTTTTTAACATAGCGTGAAACTAAATTTGCTACCTTATGTTGATACTTCGTTACTAGCAGGTTAAACGCATTTTTATCACCGCGTTGTACCCGCTCAACCAATACTTGGTCGACGTTTTGTTCGCTCATCCGAGCCAATACTCCTAAAACTCGTTAACTTTTTACTTCTGGCTCATAGCAAACACATCAAGTAGGACTAGACTTGTGTGAAAAAGTTCTAAAAAATTTAAAAAAAACTTAAATTAATCGATATAGTCCGTTTTTTCTGTTCTCAGCGCCTAATAAACGTTAAAATTTATTTATCTCATAGGATACCTTAAAATCAATCATTTATGAATCAACAACACAATTGTGATGTGCTAATTATTGGTAGTGGTGCTGCAGGTTTGTCACTTGCTCTTCATTTAGCAAAAAATGCAGATGTGGTCATATTAAGTAAAGGTCGAGTTAATGATGGCTCAACTTTTTATGCTCAAGGTGGAATTGCCGCCGTTTTCGATGAAAATGATAGTATTGAATCACATGTTTCTGACACCTTAATTGCAGGTGCGGGATTGTGTAATGAAGAGATCGTGCAATATACCGCAGAAAATGCCCGTGATTGTTTAGAGTGGTTAATTGACCAAGGTGTAAATTTTGATCAAGAAAATAATGCTAACGGTGACACAAAATATCACTTAACTCGAGAAGGCGGACA
>JAQWHO010000259.1 GCA_029249355.1 Thalassotalea sp. | reverse complement strand
CCAACTAATATCGCTGCTTTGCCGCAAGGTTACCCTATTGATAATGAAGGAGATAAAGATAACCTTATTTACCACACTACAGTTATTGGTAATTCTAATGTGAATTGGTCAGGGACTTTAGTGACTTTATATACAGACAATTATTTACGCTGGCATCACGGAGATGATATACCTCAAGTATCAAGATCACGAATATTTCAAGCAAAAGAAAGTATCACAAATGTTATTAATTCTGCCCCTTCGGTCGATTTTGGTTTACAAGTTTTTAATTATAATGATGGTGATGCCTCGACCGATCCTAATGGCGGCAGAGCCGTTTTTGGTATTAAAGAATTAGATACCACTAACCAAGCGGCATTTTTAACTATCATCAATGATGTATTAGTTGCTGAAACTTGGACACCACTTTGTGAGTCGCTGTATGAGGCTTATAACTACTTTGGTGGTAAAGCGGTTGATTTTGGCGATGATGATGAAAGCCAAGGTAGTTCCTATAAAAAGAATATCCCTCCTTTAGATACTGCTATAGTCTCAAGCTCCAAATATATTACTCCTTTTAGTAAATGTAACGGAAAAGCGTATGTTATTTTAATCACTGATGGCGAACCGACCTATGATAATGGTGCGGATAGTAAAATAGAAGCATTAACGAGCGAAGAAGACGGTAGTGCAGTTACTTTTAATGGCACAAAATATAAAAGTAACTATTTAGCCGGTTTAGCTGGTTGGATGAATGATTATGATGTTAATTCAGATTTAGATGGCTCACAAAAAGTAAGCACCTTCACTATTGGTTTTAGTAAAGGTGCTGATAGTGCTGAAGAATTATTAAAAGAAACAGCATCAAGAGGTGGTGGGCAATATTTTAAAGCTGAGAATAGCTCACAATTAACTGCCGCTCTATTAGCCGCACTTGGTGAATTAGAACCAAGTAATGATAGTTTAACGTCTGCCTCTGTAGCGTCAAATAACTTTGATAGAACAGAAACCTTAAATGCTGTTTATTATGCGATGTTTGATCCTCAAAATGGTCCAAGATGGCAAGGTAATCTCAAAAAATATAAAGTGATTGGCGGTGAGCAGGTTGGACAATCGAATGTAGCCGCATTAAATGAAGATACCGGTCACTTCTCTGAAAATGTCACCAGTTTTTGGTCTACGGCTAACTCTAAAGACGGCGATAAAGTTGCTGAAGGCGGTGTTGCTGATATGCTGCGAAAACTAACCAGTAGAACGCTTTACAGTGACTTGACTGTAGCGGGCACGAGTTTAGTTACCTTTAATCGAACCAATGCTGAAATTGCTTTTACTGATGCTGCAGGCCTTGCTGCTGAATTAGATGTTACCGAAGCTGAAATCGATAATACGCTAAACTGGCATGCAGGTATCGATGTAGATGATGAAGATGACGATAATTCTACAACCGATATGCGCTATGATGTTTTTGGCGACCCATTACATTCAAAACCGCTCGTTGTAAATTATGGTAACAGTATTCGTATTGTTATCGGTACCAATGCTGGTGTACTTCATATGTTTGAAGATAATACCACCACAGATGTTGTTAGTGAAACATGGGCGTTCTTACCCAAAGAGTTTTTATCAAATATTAAACACCTTAGAAATAATTATTCATCTGCTGATAAAGTTTATGGGGTTGATGGTCGAATAACGTCATATATAAAAGACAATAACGGAGATGGAATTGTCAATGGTGCTGACAAAGTTTATATCTTTTTTGGATTACGTCGTGGCGGTTCTTCATATTATGCACTTGATATAACTTCACCAACATCGCCTACATTCTTATGGAAAATTGATAGTAATACGGCCGGTTTTAGCGAACTTGGTCAAACATGGTCACAGCCTAAAATAGCGTATTCTGGATTAAATGTTTCAGGTACAGTTGCCGAGGCGGTATTAATTTTTGGTGGTGGGTATGATGCGGGTAAAGATGCAACAGGTGCTGGAGGTAATGACTCTTCTGGGCGTGCTATTTATATGGTTGACGCTAAAACAGGTACGTTGAAATGGAGTTTAACACCAAGCGGGGGAACCACAGCATTTACAGGTATTACAGATAGTATTCCATCGAGTATTGGTATGCTTGATAGCGATGGTAATGGCCTTGTTGATCGTTTATATGCGGGTGATACTGGTGGTAATCTTTGGCGAGTCGATATGCCAGATGCAAATCCAACCGATGCCAATGAACCATGGACTGTATTTAAATTGGCCTCTTTAGGTGGGACAACCAATGATACAGATCGTCGTTTTTTCAATGAGCCTTCAATTGTCAGAACTTTTATCACTGAAACTATTGAAACTACTGTTACAGATGAGCATGGAGCCACCACCAAAATTTCCAGTAAACAAGAAAAACCTTACGAAGCGATACTTATTGGCACGGGTGATCGATCGAATCCGTTAGGTGAAGATACTCAAGATAGCTTTTTTATGATCAAAGATGAAAATATTAAAACGCAATCTTTTCCGAGTATCTCTACTCCGATAATTCCGGCTCCAACCGCGATTACCACAGGGCAGCTTTATGACTATACCAATGATCCTTTTGGTCAAACGATGACTACAACAGAACTAGAAACACTTGAGTTAGCGGTCAGTTTAAAGAAAGGTTGGTATATTAACTTTAGCAAATCTGATGGTGAAAAAAATACTGAGTCAGCGATTGTTATCAAGGGAATCGCATACTTTACATCTTTTATTCCGCCAACATTAGTGGCTAATCAAGCGATTTGTGAGGTACCAGGTGGTCAAGGCTGGTTATATGCGGTTGATTTAGCACAAGGCACCTCGCGGTATAATTGGGTAGATTCTGAAAACCCTGATGGTATTACCGATGGTGATGAACGTAAGGTGTATATCAGTGAGCAGTTTTTAGGTACGCCTACCTTAATTGTTATTCCTGATGATGATGGTGACGCTAACACTATTGACGAAGCTGTAGGCAATATTATTGTCGGACGGAAAATAGTCCCCGTAGGGTTTAGCTTACAAACGTTAAGAACGCACCTTTATATTGATGAAAATAAGTGATGATAAAATTAATGAATAAAAAGCATAGAGCTCCATTTGGCTTTACCCTTATTGAGCTACTTATTGTTGTGGCTATCATTGGCATTTTAGCTTCAGTAGCCTATCCGTCATATATAGACTTTGTACTTAGGTCGAATCGAACTGAAGGGCAGAGAGAGCTTGTTCATTTAGCCAATTTACAAGAACAGATTTATGTTGATAGCAGAGCTTATACTACCGACATGACAAAATTAGGTTTGTCTGCTGATCCTTATATTACTGAGAAAGGTCTTTACAGTATTGATGCTACTGTGTCGGGTGAAACATTTACGTTAACGGCTACAGCCAAAAGTACACAGCTTAAAGACACTAGTTGTTTAACAATGACAATTACTGATACGGGAAAGAAAACCCCGACCAGTAATTGCTGGGAGCAGTAAAATGAAAAAATTATTTATATTAATCACTTGTCTTTATTTTGCAATTTCGAGTTGTGATACGTTGGCGAAGGCAGGAAATAAAGAAGAAAAAACCATAAATACTAAATGTTTTGTGACGCTATATGGTGGTGAACAAACTATTCTTTATCAGATTATCAAAGAAAAAAATTTCAACAGTTTAGCCACTAAATTAACCAATAGTTCAACAATGACGACTTTATCTAAAAGCAAAAAGAAAGTTTACAAGGTTTTTGAATGTGTGAAAACGTCGGATAATTTTCAAAATAAATTTGCTTTAGCGATTGAAAAAGCCACACCAAAATAAAATTTAAAGCTATGTTAAAGGGGCAAGCGAAAAGTATTAATGCTCATCAATTAGGTTAAACGGTTTTAGCTCAATAATATTATCGTTTAACTTTTTTTCAATGTTATTTAATTCTTTTAGATTTTGACAGAATACGGCCACTTTAGACTCTATAGCACTGATTTTTGAATTTAGTTTAAGCTCTTTACTAATATTGCCTATATTGTGAACGAGTGTATTTGGCCTTTGTTCACTACTTTCAATATCACTACTACTAATCGCTTTTCCAACAGCAGACACAATTGTACCAATTGAGTTTTCTACAATTGACTCTATCTCTTCTTCAAATTCACCGGCTAATACATCATCAAAATTATCAAAATCTTGCGGCGCAATATAAAAGCTATTATCACTATGGTTAAAGCGGGTGCGAATCCGCCATTGTAATTCATCAAATTGTTTTTGTAGCTTTTGGTGGGATGAACTATTTTCACCGGTGATACCAGCAATAACTTTATTAACGACATTTAGCCCTACGTCAACACTTTCAATTGCAATTGAAACAATCTCAGGGATTTGTGAGCGTATCCCTGAAAAATATTCACTGAGCAGTTGCTTTTGCTCGGCCGATAATTGAATTTCAGTGCCATGAATGAAAAGCTGATTTTGACCATTAACTTGAATATAAGTTTTGCCATGTTCAATTATTCGCACATGGCCTGGCTCGATTATAACGCCATAATTTAAATTAATATCACATTGCTCTGCAAAAGCCTGTGAAGTGAGTAGAGTGCTAGATATGAATGCTAGGTTACGTATTAACATATTTTTAAATAATAACTTAACTAAAAGCCTTAGGTGTTAACGATAGGATCTATGATTATTTTTCTTTCTTTATAACGCATTTTACTCGGACCATATTCACGTTTTGTTTTATCATGAAACTCACCAACAATTAACTTAACGCCTTGATAAATACGCTCTGTTGCTTCCACGTAAACACTTGCCATGTAATCATTTTTCTCTTCTTCTAATAATTCTTTTTCATTGAGAAGTTTTCCCATCTGTCCTGCGTGATGCTGATAAGTGGACATTACTTTATTCAACATTTCAGGATTAACTTTATCTTTAGGGAGTTTTTTTAATTTATTACTGGCTTCTTTTAATTCTGTTGTAGCATTTGATTCAACTTCTAGTTTTTCTTCTAATACCGTTAGTTTTTCTTGTAGTTGTTCTAAGCGTTTTTCAAATGTAACTATCGTAGTGCTACCTGCCGTAGCGCCCACAGTACCTGCGTGAACTGAACTGCCCGCACTAATATAACCAGCGATTAATTTACCGTTAGCTTTTTCTTCTGTACCTAACCATAGCCTTTCTTCAACATTGATGATGCTATGCATCATTTGATTTTCAATACGAAGATCTTTACAAGCAATATCAGCATACTGACAATATTTTGCGAAAACTTTACCAGCAGCCTTGATTGAAACACTCATAATAATATCGGACATCTTTTGATCTTCAACATCCTGTTTCTTGCCGATAATACCGCTGCCGATAGTAATATCTCCACCAGACTCTAAATAAGCTGATTCAACAAAACCGGCAATTGAAATATCTCCACTTGCGACAACTTTCATCCCTTCACAGACATCACCATCAATAATAACGCTTCCTTCAAATT